>NZ_JAKMRA010000006.1:0-137801 GCF_025771865.1 Campylobacter sp. IFREMER_LSEM_CL2090 | reverse complement strand
GATACCTTTTTGGATTGCTTGTAAAGGGGATAGTAATTTTGAAGAAAAAAAGTAAATAGCAAAACATGAAATAAACAATATAATGATAGAAAAAATAATTTGCTTATATGCGTCTTTTAAAACCAACATCTCCAACTCATCTTGCTTTTGAGTTGCACAAGCAATATAGCTTACTTTAGCTTTTGAATTATCTATATTAGCGCAAATTCCAAATCTTTCTTCTTGTGTATCAACGCTTATATATTCAAATGTTTTATAATCTCCAAATTGCTGATGATATTTTTTTATCTCTTCTATACTTGGATGTTGAGTTAAGATTAGTGATTTATTATTTGATGCAAAAGGAATAGAGCTTGTTGTATCAAAAACAAAAACATTTCCTGGAAGTTTTTCAAAGGTCTTTTGCAAAGATGTTAGCAGTAAATCAACACCTAAAACACCTATCAACTTACCATTTTTCTTAATCGGGGTAGAATAAGTAAAACTAGGTAATTTTGTAACAGAATCTTCATAAACATCGCTTATAAACACTCCATCATTTGCAATAGCCCCTTTATACCAGTCTCTAGAAGTAGCATCGTAACTTGGATCATCATAAGAAGAAACTCCACCACCTCTTTTTCTAAAATTAACTCCTTTTTTATCAGAAACAGTATCGCTTACAAGCATAGTTCCATCGGGAAAACCAACATAGACAGCTAAAGTATTTGATCCATCTTTAAAAATTTTTAAATCATCTCCTAGTATTTGCTCCATAGAATCAAAATTTAAAACTTGATTTTTTCCCAAAGAATCAATGTATTTTTTTATGGCAAGTAAAATATCTATATAACCATCAACATATCCCTCTACTTGAGTTTCTGTGATCAATAAATAATCTTCATTCGCTTGTTTACTGTTTGAAATTAAATTATTTCTACTAGAAACAAATGCCATTATAGTGATTATTGATAAAGCTAAAAAGACAATAATACCAACAACAATGGACAATTTATTTTTCACACTCATTTGTGTATTTGCATTCATGTATCTCCTTTTTTTGTATTTAAATTGAAGTATTTTAGTAAATATATTTTATCAAAAAAATAATAAATTTTAATAAAAATTATATATTATGACAAAATATTTGTTTATTATTTAAAATAATACTCTGCTGGTTTAGTGAAGAAAAATTAGGTATATAAGCATAACCGCTAATAGGATTTATAACTATACATATATGCTGATCTTGTTTATTAGATAATCTTATAATGCAGTTATTATTAAAAGATGAGAGCTTATCATAAGGACGCATAGCATTTTTCAAAGGTGTATATAAGCGACCATAATCATCAAAAATTAAACGCGTACTTCCCTTGCAAGCACCTTCAAACAAAACTTTTGAAATACCATATGTTTTTTCTATATTATATTTTAAATTCGCCTTAGAATCATTTTGATTAATTACTCCGCTTTGTCCTGAGTTCATCAATAAGTTTGGATTAATTAAATCAACAGCTATTTCTCTGTCTTTATTAATCATATTTTTACCTATATTTGCATTACCATCACCATTTTTATCTAAAAAAATAGTATAAGTTTGTTCATTATTTGTAGCTGACTTTGAGCGTATGAAATATAATTGCCATTTGGCTTTAAACCACTCTCGTTTAGCAATGTTAAATTCTTTTACTCTAAAATCATTTTGTATTAATGCTAAATGTCTTGTGTATTTAATATCATTTAAAATTTGTTCAGCCCCTAAACGCAAATAGTCAGGTTTGTAATAAAAATACCCCATAGAAAACAATAAAGATAATATAATACAAACAAAAACTAATTCCATTAAAGTAAAAGCTTGTTTCATTTTATATAATAATAAATTTTATGCCTACCTAAACTAACATATATCTTACTAGTTTTTTTACTAGAATGAAGTTCTAATTTACCTTTGGAAATACCATAAAATTTAAGTCTTAAAGCTAACTCTTTATCTTTAGTGAAAATATGTGTAAAATTTCTTTGTTTTAACTTTGAAGACAATTCTTTAGCAATATGATAATCATAAGCAAAATGTTTTTTTGGATCTTTTAATAAATAATAAAAACTTTGATTAAAAATAATACCAAGATAAAAAAATAGTAAAAAAACTAAAGAGCATTCTATAAAAATTTTATGTTTTAGGCGTAATTGTGGCATTCTTGAGCGATAAGAAGACATTAAATAACGAACTAATAATGGAGTACAAACTACACAAAAAGGTAAAAAGTCTTCTAAAAAAAGTCTTTGTCTTATAGAAAAAATCAAACAAAAAACGAAAGTAGTTGCACTAATAAACCATAAAAGAGGTTTATCATCTTGTAAAAGAATTCTATAAATAACATAAAAAAAATAAAGAAAAATTAAAGGTGAAAAGCAAGCTGCAAAAATACCTAAAGTATCTAAAAAATATCCTTTAGGTTTTCCACTTGCATCAAAACCATAAATACTCATTGCAATAGCAAATAAAATCAAAGAGCATGCAATAAGTAATTTATCTTTTTTATATATAGCAAAAAAGAAAAAAGATAAATATAAAATTACAAAATTTCCATCTACAAAAAGAACTAAAAAAAACAAGATATAAAATAAAAAGAATTTTTTATATTCAAACAGCACCAAAATCAAAAGCGTAAAAAATATTACTATGCTAGATTCATTGATAAGCAAAGCGCTGGCTACACTACCAGGAAGCAATATAAAAAGCACAACAGAAATAAAAGCATCAAAAGAAGTTTTGGTGTATCTTAAAGCCAAAATATACAACAAAATACAACTTAAAGAATGCAACAAAACAAACGGAAGTCTTAATCCAAAATCATTTTGTCCAAGAAGAGCAGTACCAAATCTAGCAATCATAGCAATTAAGCTATGATCGTAAAAATAAATTTGTGCTTCATTGTAGCTGATAGATAAAGTGCTTACACCATATAATAAAGCACAAAAATCAAAAAATAAAACGGCTAATAAATACCTTTTCATTTTTGATTAGTCAAGTTTTACAGGCCCATTACTTGCGTGAGATTGTAAAAATCTTAAAATTCTATCTTTTTCCGCATCAGTGATTTTAGCAAAACCTTGCATAGCAGATAAATATGCATCCCATTCTTCCATTAAATGTTCTTTTGGTTTATGTGCTGCGTGACAACTTGTGCAAGTATCATAATAAGTTAATTCTATCTCATCCCAAGCAAGAATTTCTTGATCGGTCAAATCTTTACTTTTAACTAAAAATTCCATTTCATTGCTTGCATTTTTACCATTTAAAGTAAGTAAAAGATAAATTCCATCTTTGGTATAAGCAAGGCTTTTTGGATTTGACTCCACAACCTCACCTTTGACTTTAATTAAAGAGTATTCACCTTCTTCTTTTATAAGCTCCACTTTAGAGCCTTCATAAATTTGTCCTACTACTTTTTTACTAGCACTATCTAAAAGATCTACTTTTTCATTAAAAATAAACATATCTTTAGCAAACAAAGCACTAGCTAAAAAAGTTAATGTCAATATAATTTTCTTCATTTTAAGCTCCTATGATTTCTGGTGGTGTAGTTGAATTATAAGGTTTTATAACTTCTTTTAGCTTTTTAATACCCACTAAGCAAGTATTTACACTAGTTGCTTGAGCCATAGTTGAAGTTGGTCTTGAGCTTGTTAAAACATTTACATGGCCTGCATTACATCTTGGCTTGCTATCGCTTACATCTTCAGGGTCATACCAAGCACCTTCTTGGATACTAACAACTCCTTCCATGATATTATCTGTTACAAAAGCACCTGCTAAAAGTGATCCACGATCGTTATATACTTCTACAACTTCTCCGTGGGTAATACCAAGTTTTTTAGCATCATTTGTATTAATCATCACAGGCTCTCTACCTTGAATCTTATACAAATCTCTCACCCAAGTATTATCAAGTTGAGAATGCACTCTATATCTTGGATGTGGACTTACTAAATGGAAAGGATATTTTTTAACTAATTTTTCATTGCCCAGCCACTCTGCAGGTTCAAACCATGTTGGATGTGCTTTAAAATCATCTAAATTATATTTTTCAAATTTTGGAGAATAAATTTGGATTTTTCCACTTTCTGTTGCAAGTTTATTTGCCACAGGATCGGCTCTAAATTCAGAGTGTCTTACAAAATTATAAGCTTCTTTTGGTGGTTCAAAATGGATAAAACCTTGTTTCCAAAAATCAGCAAATTCCATATAATAAGGACAATCACTTCTTCCATAAAAACCTTCAAGCCATTGTTGTTTTGTTTTATTACCTGTAAATTTTTTATGCTCTCTCTCGCCAATTCTTTTTGCTAATTCTTCGAAAATATCATAGTCATTTCTACTTTCAAAATAAGGCTCAATTACTTTTTTCATAGCATAAACATAATCTTGAGAATAAGAGCCACCAAAGCTAATATCATCTCTTTCTAAAGTTGTAGTTGAAGGTAATACAATATCTGCCATTTTTGCCATAGGAGTCCACCAAGGCTCATGTACAATTAATGTATCAAGTGTTCTTAAAGCTTTGATAAGTTCATTTGTATTTGGATGATGGCCCAATACAGAAGCGCCCACTACATACATGAGTTTAATTTTAGGATAAGTGATTTCTTTACCTTTAAATTTAACTGTTTTACCTGGGTTTAAAATAGCTTCTGAAACTCTACTTGCAGGAATATTAGTATCAAGATTATTTTTACCTTGTGGTAAACCTACTGGTAATCTTACACCTGAAAATGCTTGACCACCACCTGAATAATGCATAGAAAAACCAAATCCACCACCAGGTAAGCCTACTTGACCTATCATTGAAGCTAAAACCATTAAAGTCCAATCAGCTTGCTCACCATGGTGTGCTCTTTGCATAGCCCAGTTACCTGCTAAAAAGGTTCTATTTTTTACAAAAGTATCTGCCAATGCGGTAATAACTTTTTCTTCAACGCCGGTAATATTTGCAGCCCAAGCTGGAGTTTTATCAATACCATCAGTTTTTCCAAGCAGATAAGGTAAGAATTTGTCAAAACCATCAGTGTATTTTTCAATGAATTTTTTATCATATTTTCCACTTTTATATAAATAATTCATCATACCAAGCATTAAAGCAACATCAGTATTTGGACGAATCTTAATCCACTGGGCATTTAAAATTTCTGCTGTTTGAGTATATTGAGGATCAATAGTTATAAATTTAATTTTTGATTTGCTGTATTTTTTATAATAATCATCATTACCACGATTTGCAACTTTAAAATCAATTTGATTACATTTATAAAGATCAGCTCCCCATAAAACATAAACCTGAGTGTTTTCCAAAATAACTTCATGAGAAGTTTGCAAAGAATAAACTTCCAAATCTCCTACTATGCTAGCATTTACTTTACCAGCAGCACCATTACTATACTCACCATCAGTGCCAATATGGCCACCTAAAGCGGTATTAAAAAATCTTCCTGCTACTGAGTTGCAATTGTGCAATAAACCTACATGTCCCCATGCACCATAACTTGCATTAAATAAATTTTCAATAGGGGTTTCTTTTAATTTTTCCAATACAAGCTCTAAAGCTTTCTCCCAACTTACTCTTACAAAAGGTTCTTTACCTCTTAATTTAGGTCTTTTTTTACCTTCTAAAAAGCTTTTTCTAACACAAGGATACTTTACCCTAGTGTCTGAATAAGTTCTATCGATAATGGCATCAGTTATTACTGAAGGATGTTTATCAGATTTTTGTGGAGTAACTTTTACTATTTTTCCTTCTGAATTTACTTCAGCCCAAAAAGCACCAAAGTGAGTTGCATGAGGAATTTTTTTAGTATCGTAAAATTTTGTTTGTGCTGCCATTAAAGGATTAACGGAAGCAACTGCTGAAGTTGCAGCAAGACCTTTTAAGAATTTTCTTCTTGTTAAACTCATGTTTGTCCTTCCTTTTAGTTTAGTATTTAATTATATTGTATTATTTATAGCTAATAATAAACTAAATTTTAATACTCCAGAAAAAATCAATCCATTCTTTAGCTTCTTTAATATAAAATTCAGGGATTAATAATGCTGAAGTTTTGTAAAAAACACTTGCTACTTTAAGCTCTAAATGAGGAAACTTTTGACTTAAGACTCTCTTAATTTCTATCATAGTTTCACCACTATCTATGATATCATCTACCAAAAGAACTTTTTTATATAAACTAAGATCAGGAATATTAAAAATTTTAATCGTATCTAATTTTTGAGTATCTTCATAATGGATAGAATTTAAAGAAAATAAATTTCTATTACCCATACCTTCTGCTAAAAAATGGCCCAAAGTCATACCACCTCTTGCTATAGCAAGTAAAACATCGGGATTAAATTCCTCTTTTATTTTGCGCGTAAAAGGGATAATTTCTTTTTGAAATTCTTCATAAGCATAATAATACATAATCACTTCCTATAAAAATTGTAATAAAAATACCAATAATGAAATTGCACTTAAAATGATAATTCCAAGATTAATTTTATCAAATTCTTTTTGCATAATACGCATAAATAAATACGCAATAAAACCAAAAGCAAAACCTGTTGTAATAGAATAAGTCAGCGGCATCATAATAATAATAAAAAACGCACTCACAGCTATTGCTTTATCTTTAAAATTAATATTTGCAACTTCCATAAACATTAAAACTCCAACAAGAACCAATACAGGATAAATAGAATTTGCAGGAATAGCTTTAAATACCGGTAGTAAAAATAAAGTGAAAACAAAACATATAGCAGTAACTAAAGCTGTAAGACCTGTTCTACCGCCTGCTTCAACTCCCGCTGAACTCTCCACAAATGCCGTTACAGTAGAGGTACCAACAACTGCTCCCATAGCTGAACTAACAGCATCTACTCCTAAAGTTTTTCCTAGTTTTTTATCACCTTGTTTTGGATCATCAAATATTTTTCCTCTTGAACCTACGCCTGTGATTGTCCCTACGCTATCAAAAAGCTGAGTAACAAAAAAAGTAAGCACTATAGGAATCATACTAAGTTCTAAAGCTCCTTTAATATCAAGCTTACCAAATATTGCACTTAAGCCATTATCTCCGTTTATAACTGGCATCGACAAAAGTTGTTCTGGAAACCTAGCTCCATCAATACCAAAAATCCAAGCACACAAAGCACTTACAAAAACAGCTAAGATAAAAGCAGCTTTAATCCTCCAAGCCCAAAAAACAAAAACTAAAAACAAACCAAATAATCCAAAAAGTACTTTAGTGCTTGAAAAATCTCCCAAGCCTACTAAAGTTGCTTCACTTTTGGTGATAATTCCCATTTGCACAAGTCCCATAAAAGCTATAAAAGTTCCAATACCCGCTGATATAGCTTTTCTTAGATCATTTGGTATGCTTTTTATAACCCAAATTCTAAAATTAGTAAAAGATAATAAAGTAAAAACAATACCTGATAAAAAAACAGCCCCCAAAGCACTTTGCCAAGGAATTTGATAAGTATTACACACGCTAAAAGTAAAATACGCATTTAATCCCATGCCTACACTCATAGCCACAGGAGTATTAGAAAAAAAAGCACTTAAGGTAGTAGCTATAATAGTTACCAAAGCGGTTGCTACGATTAAAGCTTCTAGTGGCATACCTGAATTACTCATTATATTAGCATTAACTGGTATAATATAAATCATTGCTAAAAAGGTAGCAATACCTGCATAAATTTCAGTTTTTACATCGCTATTATGCTCTTTAAGTTTAAAAAAATCCATTTTAATCCTTAATAAATTTTTAGTTCATTATATAAACTATCTCGCTCTATTGCTATATAACCTGAACTTTGAATCATCTCTATGAAGGTTTTTAAACTTAAGCCATTTGAACTTTTTGCTCCACCTGCACTTTGTATGCTTTCTTTTTCTATGGTACCATCTAAATCATTTGCGCCAAAATCTTGAGCCACCATAGCTAAATTTATACCCATAGTTGCCCAATAAGCTTTGATATTTTTAATATTATCAAGCACTATTCTTGCTATAGCTAAAGTTTTTAAAATTTCCACCGAGCCAAGTGGCTTTTTACCTGTAATAAAACTATTATCTTGTTGCCAAACTAAAGGAATAAAAGCATTAAACCCACTTGTTTGATCTTGGAGATTTCTTAATCTTATCATGTGATTAATTCTATTTTCTCTACTTTCTATATGCCCAAATAACATAGTAGCATTACTTTGTTTGCCTTTTTCATGCCAAAGTTTGTGAATTTTTAGCCAATTTTCACTACTTACCTTACCATGACAAATTCTTTTTCTAACTTCTTCATCAAAAATTTCAGCTCCACCACCTGGCATAGAATCAACACCATACTCAAGCATTTTTTCTATTACTTCTTCATAACTCATATCAAAAGCTCTACTTAAAAAATCAACCTCAGCAGCAGTTAGAGCTTTAATGTGTAAAAATGGATATTTTTCTTTAATCATTTTAAAAATTTCTAAATACCACTGCCATGATGTATTTTTATTGTGCGCTGAAACAATATGAATTTCTTTCGTATCTCTTAAAACTGTCTCATCAACTATTTTCATTATCTCTTCATGTGTCATAGTGTAAGGATTAGGATTTTTCCTATGTGCTGAAAAAGCACAAAATTTACAAGTATCTACACATATATTTGTAGGATTAATATGTCGATTGATATTAAAATAAACCTTTTTGCCATGCAAATTAGTACGAATTTTTTGTGCATATTTAGCTAGAGTAAAAAGCTCTAAATCCCAAAGTTTATTAGCCTCTTCTTCGTTTAATCTTTCTTGATTTTCTAATTTTTCTATAATTGTTTGCATATTCTTACCATATTTTTAATTTTAAACTACAATTATAATTTTAACTTACTTAAAATTTAATACAAAGTATTTTTTGGTATGATTTTAACAAAAATTTAAAGCAAGGAATAATTTTCAAAAATGGATATGCAAAAAATTCAAAAATTAAAAAATTCTTTAAAAGACTATGAAGCATATTGTTCTAGACTTTTTTTAAAGCAAGGCTCTTTTAGCTTTTACCATTCTAAAGAGATTGATCGTTTTATAGAAAATATTTATGAACTTGTTTTAAATGATTTTTTTGATGATTTTTTTCCACATAATGACAAAATTCCTTTTTGTATTATCGCCATTAAACAATATGCTAAAATGAATTTAAGCATAAAAGAAAATATTGATTTATTGCTTATTTATAAAGATATAAAAGCTTATAATATTAAGCCTTTAATGAAAGCATTTATTACTTTTTTAAACGATATTGGTTTAAGCATTAACTATCAAATTTGTGAAATAAATGGACTTTATAATATAGCTAAAAATGAGCTTAAACAAAATATTTTACAATATCGCTATATTAGTGGCTCTAAGATTTTATTTAAACAAATCAAAGAAAAAATTTCCCAAGCTCAAGATGAGTTAAAAGAAGAATTTGCTCTAAAAATCTTGCAAGAATTTAACCCTTATTATCAACCTTTAATCAAGCAAGAATTTGATGTTAATAAAAATTTTGGCGGTTTAGATGAGCAACTTAATATAGAAAATTTAAATATTTTATTTAAAGATTCTCCCAAAAATTATATGCTTAATTTTATCAATGAAAAAGAATTTAGCGAATTTAAGCTTGCGAGTGATTTTTTATTTTCACTTAAATGTGCAATGAATCTTTTAGAAGGTAAAAACACAAATTTATTTTTAATACAAAATTCACAAGAACTTGCCAACTTAATGCATAAAAAAGAAAAGAAAAATTTAGATCTTAAATCCATACTCATTCAAAAAGCAATGCAAAGTATGCAAATTTGTGGAATTTATACACATTTTTTAGCAAGATGCATCCAGGAAAAACATTATAAAGAAAATAAACTTTATGAAATACAAGATAACTTTTTTACTTATTCAGATGAAAATGAAAATTTAAATTCAATACTCAATCGACTTTTAAAACTAGAAGATGAGGATTTTATTTTTGATATTAAACTAATTTTTGCATTAAAAAGAGCAAAAAATAATGATGAAAATTTGGAGTTATTTAAAGGTATATTAGAAAAAAAACATTCTTTTAGTATTTTAAAACTACTAAACAATGCAAACATTTTAAAAGATTTTTGCAAACCATTAATTCAAAGTAAATTTTTACTCGAAGAAGAAGGTGTTTATAGCGCATTAGATAGAGCATTACTTTGCTTAAAATACTTTGAAGAAAAAGATTGCAAATTTGATAAAAAAACACTTCTAATAATAAAGCTTACCATACTTTTAAGTGCTATTCATGAAGAAAATGAAATTTCTTTAGCTAATATTTACAGAGCTTATGTTGGAAAATTCCAAGTTGATAATGAACTTTTAGATTTTGGCTTAAGATTATTTAAAAATTTCAATGCTTTTAAAGATATTATAGAAAAAGAAGATATTTATAATTCTACTATTGTATTAAATTTTATTTCCAAATTAAATGATACTCATACCCTAAAAACCTTACATCTTTTATCTTTTTGCAATGCTAAAGCTTTGGGTATAGAAAATCATTTTTATTATAAAAGTTTAGAAAGATTGTTTCAAAATGCACTAGAAGGTTTTGAGGATGAAAATTTAATTGATGAGAGTCAAAGAAGGGTAAAAAAAGAACAAACCCTAAAAAGAAGCAAGGCTTTTTTAGATCTTGATGAGCAAACTCAAAACAATATCACTCATATTAAATCTAATCTCTTTTTTATAAAAAATAGCTTTGAAAAAATCATTAAAATAACACAGATTGCGCAAAAAGAAAATTTTACTTTTTGGCTTGACAATCAAGATAATTTTACTCTAGAGCTTATAATGAATAGAAAAAATAATCTTGAAAATATACTCAACGCTTTAAGTTCTTTAAATTTAGTCTTTATGAGTTTTTTTGAATTATTTGATGAAAAAGTTTATCTGAAATTTGAATATTCAGATATAGTAAGTGATAATCAAAAACAAAGTTTAGAAAATTTACTTAATTCTAAATTGCATTTAAAAGTACAAAAAAAGGCAAAAAAACCAAACATTAAAAAAGATGAATTAAAATTAGACATGAATTATTCCAAAAGCTATGCCAAAATAACCTTAAACACAAAAGATCAAAAAGGTTTAATGGCTTATGTAATGGATGTGCTTGTAAGATATGATATTGTCTTAAGTGCAGCAAAAATTCAAACTATAAAAGAAAGAACGCGAAATGTTTTGATTTTGCATAAAAATGAAAGCTTGCAAGATCATAAAGATCAAATTCTTAAATCACTAATAAGCGAGTAAAAGATGTGTGGAATAGTAGGTTATATAGGAACTAAAGAAAAGAAAAAAATCATATTAGAAGGTTTAAAAGAGCTTGAATATAGAGGCTATGATAGCGCCGGTATAGCAGTAATGAAAGATGGAGAATTAGACTTTTTTAAAGCGGTTGGAAAATTAGAAAATTTAGCTAACAAAACTGCTAATTTTAATAGTGATGGATTTGGGCTTGCTATAGGCCATACGCGTTGGGCAACTCATGGAAAACCAACCGAAATAAATGCGCATCCACATTTAGGACAATACTCTTGTGTAATACATAATGGAATCATAGAAAATTACCAAGAATTAAAAACAAAACTCACACAAGAAGGTATTAATTTTCTAAGTCAAACTGACACTGAAGTTATTGTACATTTATTTGAATATCATGCGAGTAATTTAGAACCATTTGAAGCTTTTAAAAAGACTATAGCTGAACTAAAAGGTGCTTTTGCAATCTTGCTTGTGAGTAAAAAAGATCCTAATACAATTTATTTTGCTAAAAATGCTGTGCCACTCATCATCGGAAAAAATGGCGATGAAAATGAATATTATTTTGCATCAAGTGATGCACCTTTAGTTTCTTTAGTGGATAAAGTAGCCTATCTTGAAGATGGAGATTATGGATATGTTAATTTAAACGAATGTAAAATTTGTCATGATCAAGCTTGTATACAACCTACTTTTGTGGCTTTAAGTCAAGATAAAAGTTATGCTCAAAAAGATGGTTATAGGTTTTTCATGGAAAAAGAAATTTATGAGCAAAGTAGAGTTTTAGGCGAAGTTTTAATGGGACGATTACAAGGTGAGCAGATTGTTTTTGAAGATATAAATGAAACTCTTTTACAAAACATAGATGAAATCACACTTTGTGCTTGTGGTACAAGCTATCATGCAGCATTAAGTGGGGCTTATTTACTTGAAAGACTTGCAAAAATTAAAACTAAAGTTGAAGTAGCAAGTGAATTTAGATACAGAGAAGCCATTATAGGTAAAAATACTCTTTTTATAGTAATCTCTCAAAGTGGTGAAACAGCTGATACACTAGAAGCTTTAAAAATAGCAAAAACACAAGGAGTTAAAACTTTAGCAATATGCAATGTGGATAATTCTAACATCGTGCGTTTGGCTGATATATCTTTACTTACTAGAGCGGGTATTGAAAAAGGCGTAGCTTCAACTAAAGCATTTGCCACTCAAGTAGCAACTTTATGGATGCTTGCAATCTATCTTGCACAAAAAGCAAATTTAGATATGAGTAAAGAAATCAAAGCTCTAAGAAGTTTACCAAGTATAGTTAAAGTTGAACAAAACTTGCATGAAAAAGTACATAGAATTTCAAAAAGATACCTACATGGCCATGGCTTTTTCTTTATAGGAAGAGATGTATTTTATCCACTAGCACTAGAAGGAGCTTTAAAACTTAAAGAAATTTCATACTTACATGCTGAAGGCTATCCAGCAGGAGAGATGAAACATGGACCTATTGCTCTAGCAGATAGTGAGCTTTTTACCGTTGCATTAATGCCGCAAAATTGTCTTTATGAAAAAACAAAATCAAATGTAGAAGAATTAGCTGCAAGGGATTCTACTTTACTTGCTATCTCTCCACTTGATTTTGATTTAAGTGATGATTTTATAAAAACTTCAAAACAAGAGCACTATATGTGCGAATTTTTCGAAATGATGGTAATCTTACAGCTTCTAGCTTTAGAAGTTTCTATAAGACTTGGCAATGATGTGGATATGCCAAGAAATCTAGCAAAAAGTGTTACAGTAGAATAGTATTTGTGTAGTTTTGAAAAAAACTACACCTTTCTTCAAAAATTTTATAAATACTTCTTAAATTATAAGCAAACTTTAGGGTTTATTTAGTTTAAATATCACAACTTATTTTATTACAAGGAAAGGCCATGGAATACAGAATCGAACACGATACTATGGGAGAGATAAAAGTTCCTAATGATAAATATTGGGGAGCACAAACTGAAAGAAGTTTTGAAAATTTTAAAATTGGTTGTGAGAAAATGCCAAAAGTTTTAATTTATGCTTTTGCAAATCTTAAAAAATCTTTGGCTTTGGTAAATAATAAACTTGGTAAATTAGATGATGCTAAAAAAAATGCTATCGTGCAAGCTTGCGATGAAATTGTAGCAGGAAAATTTGACGATAATTTCCCACTAGCAATATGGCAAACAGGTTCAGGCACTCAAAGCAATATGAATATGAATGAAGTTATAGCAAACCGTGCAACTGAAATTATGGGTGGAGATTTTAGAAAAGAAAAGCTTGTTCATCCAAATGATCATGTAAATATGAGTCAAAGTTCAAATGATACTTTTCCAACTGCTATGAGTATAGTTTCGGTAGAGCAAGTAGAGAAAAAACTTATCCCTGCTTTAGATGAGCTTATTGCAACTTTTGAAAAAAAAGTAAAAGAATTTGAAGGAATTATTAAAATAGGAAGAACTCACCTTCAAGATGCTACACCACTTACCCTAGCTCAAGAATTTAGCGGATATCTTTCTATGTTACTTCACTCAAAAGAGCAAATCATCGCTTCTTTACCTACATTAAGAGAACTTGCAATAGGTGGGACAGCTGTTGGTACAGGATTGAATGCTCATCCAGAACTTAGCGAAAAAGTAAGTGAAGAATTAAGCAAGCTTTTAGGCACTAAATTTATTTCAAGTCCAAATAAATTCCATGCCCTAACA
The DNA here is from genome assembly GCF_025771865.1 of Campylobacter sp. IFREMER_LSEM_CL2090. Taxonomy (NCBI): domain Bacteria; kingdom Pseudomonadati; phylum Campylobacterota; class Epsilonproteobacteria; order Campylobacterales; family Campylobacteraceae; genus Campylobacter; species Campylobacter sp. IFREMER_LSEM_CL2090. The sequence continues at coordinate 123,755 of NZ_JAKMRA010000006.1, read as the reverse complement.
AGCCATGATGCAATTAATTTTACTCATGGGGCCATGAAAGGCTTAGCTGCAAATTTAATGAAAATAGCAAATGATATTAGATGGCTAGCAAGTGGCCCTAGATGTGGTCTTGGAGAGTTAAACATACCTGAAAACGAACCAGGAAGTTCTATCATGCCAGGCAAGGTTAATCCTACTCAATGCGAAGCTTTAACTATGGTTGCAGTGCAAGTTATGGGAAATGATGCAGCTATTGGCTTTGCAGCAAGCCAAGGAAATTTCGAGCTTAATGTTTTCAAGCCTGTGATTATTTATAACTTCTTGCAAAGCCTTGATTTATTAGCTGATGCTATGCATTCATTTAATATCCATTGTGCTGTTGGTATAGAGCCAAATAAAGAAAAAATAGATCATAATTTACATAATTCTTTAATGCTAGTAACTGCACTAAATCCACACATTGGCTATGAAAATGCAGCTAAAGTAGCAAAAAATGCTCATAAAAAAGGTATTTCTTTAAAAGAAAGTGCTATGGAGCTTGGCTTAGTAAGCGAAGAAGACTTTGCTAAATTTGTAGATCCTACAAAAATGATAGGAGTAAAAAAATAATCAAAAGACTAGGAATAACCCTAGTCTTTTTAAGGATTTAGATGATTTATGAAAATGATTTTTTATTTATAGAAAAAGAAGATTCTCAAATTCCTTGGGTAAAAATTTTTACTAAAGAAAATTACAGAGAATTAAGTGATTGTCCATCCTTTTTACAAAATATGCTTTTTCAGTATGTTTTAGCTTGCGAATTAAGCCTTAGAGAATACTACAACCCAGAAAAAATCAACATAGCTTCCTTTGCAAACTATGTGCCAAGAGTGCATTTTCATGTTATGGCACGCTTTAAAGAAGATGGGTTTTTTCCTGAATGCATGTGGGGAAAACAACAAAGAGAAATTAAGGATTTAAAATTGCCTGATTTTGAAGGATTTGTATCAATTTTACTTAAAAAAATAAATAATATTCATGTTTAAAAATTTATTAATTCTAGTTATCAAGTCCTATTACATTATCTACTTAGGATTATTTTAGTACAAAAATCATATAAGTTTAAAATATGAGAAAATCAAACTATAAGCTTGATAATAATTCATCTTTATTTTTATAAAAGGTCAAATAACTTTTTTTAAAACTCATGTTTTTATTAAAAACAGCAAATAAATTATTTAATATAATAAACTAAAATTTGAAAAAAGAAAGGTTTAAACTATGAAGCAATTGTTATTTTTACTTACACTTTGCTCACTTGCATTTTCCACGCAATGTGAGGTTAAAATAAAGCAAATTCAAAAAGAAATAGCTTATGCTAAAAATTACAATCATCAAGAAAAAGCTTTAAGTTTAGAATTAGCCTTAAAAGAAGTTCAAGCAGATTGTGCAAAAGATCCTCTTTTTTATGATAAAAAATTAGAGGCTAAAAAACTTAAAGAACAAGAGATAGAAAAAATCGAACAAGAGTTAAAAGAATTAAAAAAACAAAAAGATTATATGAGTAAAACAGAGTATAAAAACAAAAAACAAGCTTTAAAAGACAAAAAAGACAAAATCAAAAAAGAGATTGAAGAATATATCAGCAAACTCTAATTTAATTCCAAATTTGCCACCATTTTTTATTTTGTTGTTTTAGTTTTTGCATTAAAATATTTTGATTTTTTAATGCAAACTCATTTTCTCCATCAAGCTTTGGTAATTCTTTGGTATATTCTAAAACTTGTTTACTCAATCATTTTATTAAAAAATTCTATAGCCTTTTGATAATCTTCCAAATTCTCAAAGTCGCTTCTTAAACAAGAGCTAGATCAATACAAGTTTACAATTTTTTAAGGCTTTTATTTGCTTATCTAAAAGTATATAAACTCTAGCTCTGTTAAAATATACTAAATAATATGTATTATCTAGTACATGGTTTTATTGAAAGCCAAAAGTACTTCTTGAAATTTCAAACAATTAAATCCACAAAATGCTCTATTATGATAAGCTTCCAAAAACAATACGCTCGCTTAAAACTTCATCGCATTTTTCAAATTCTGAATTTTCAAAATATTCTTTAGCTAAATCTGATAATTCAGTGATTAGATTATCCAAATATTAATCCTAGTTTTGATTTTCTTTATTTAAACTTTTCAAAAATTCTTCTATATTATATTTTGCTCTATAAGTTTCACTCATTAAGTGAATCAAAATATCTCCTAAATCAAGTACAGTCCATTCTTCACTACTTTCTATATTTAAAAACTCCTCACCTTTGCTTTTAAGATTAGTTTTTAAATCATCAATCAAAGAAAGCGCGTGTCTTTCCCCCATAGTAGTAGCAATCACTACAAATTTAACAAAATAATCCTTATCTTGCATATCAAAGCTTTCTATTAAATCTGCTTTTTTATCATCTAAAATCTGCACTATATTATTAATTCTTTCTTGCATTGTTTTCCTTTTGTTAAATATTTTTAAATTTAGAATAATAAAGCTTAACTTCTTCTTTGATTTGCTCACAAACTTGCGTTGTTTGTAAAGTTTGTCTTATAAAAGATGAAGAGATATTTACTTTAGTATCTAAAGTTTTAAAATGTTTTGGTATAAAAATATCATCTCTTTTAGCTACAACAAATTCTACCAAATTTTGCAATCTTTCAAATTCATGCCATTTTTCAAGACTTTGCAAATGATCAGCTCCTAAAATAAGATAAAATTTTGAAATTTCATATTGCTTATATAAAAATTCAACACTTTCTATACTAGGCACAGGTCTTTGCTTTTTTATTTCAAAATCACAAATTTCAACTTTTATTAAGCTTCCCCAAATTTCCTTGCACCATTTTAAGCGTCTTTGTTCATCTGCAGTAAATTCTTGTTTAAAAAGACTAATAAAAGTAGGCATAATAATGAGCTTATCAAGCTCTAAATTTTCTAATGCATTTAAGACTATAGCATTATGACCTAAATGAGGCGGATCAAAACTACCGCCAAAAAGTGCGATTTTCATTAAAATTTAACCTTTTTTTAGTAGAATTTTATCTACTTAATCATAAAAAGGAAATGAAAATGGCTGTAAAAGTTGCAATAAATGGCTTTGGACGCATTGGAAGATGTGTTGCAAGAATTATCATGAAACGCGATGATATAGAACTTGTAGCGATTAATGATACTACTGATATTGAACTCACAAAATATCTTTTTAAATACGACACCGTTCATGGGGTATATGATGGTAGTGTTGAGAATGAAAATGATGATTTAATAATTGATAATAAAAAAATAAAAGTTTTAAAAAGTAGAAATGTAGCAGATTTGGACTTTGCAAAATATGGCGCACAAATTGTTTTAGAGTGTACCGGTGCACACTTAACTATGGAAAAATGTCAAGGATTTTTAGATCATGGGGTGCAAAAAGTCATCATGAGTGCACCTGCAAAAGATAAAACTCCAACCTATGTTTTAGGAGTAAATGCACATGAATACAAAGGCGAAAATATCATCTCAAATGCAAGTTGTACCACCAACTGCCTAGGACCAATTTGTAGAGTTTTGCAAGATAATTTTGGCATAGAAAAAGGTTTAATGACTACTATACATGCTTACACCAATGGTCAAAGTATTATTGATGCAAAAGCAAGAGATAAAAGAAGATCACGCGCTGCTGCGCAAAATATCATCCCTACTTCTACCGGTGCAGCAAAAGCTATGAAGCTTGTTATGCCTGAACTTGATGGAAAATTACATGGTCAAAGCATGCGTGTGCCTGTAGCTGATGTATCAACTGTAGATTTAACTGCAACTTTAAAGAAAAAAGTAAGTAAAGAAGAAATCAATGAAGCCTTTAGAAAAGCAGCTGCTAGTAATTTAAAAGGCATATTATTAGTTGATGATGAAGAAAGAGTTTCAAGTGATTTTATAACTTGCTCTTATGGTGCAATTGTAGCAAGTGATTTAACTCAAGTTATTTGTGATGATTTTGTTAAAGTGGTTGCTTGGTATGATAATGAATGGGGTTATTCTTCTCGTTTAGTAGATATGGCAGTATTTATAGCAAAGGCTTAAGATGAGTAGTATTTTATCGATTAAAGATATTGATCTTGCAAAGAAAAAAGTATTTATAAGATGTGATTTTAATGTTCCTCAAGATGAGTTTTTAAATATCACCGACGATCGTCGTATTCGCTCGGCCATCCCTACTATAAGGTATTGTTTAGATAATGGCTGTGCAGTTATTTTAGCTTCACATTTAGGGCGTCCAAAAGAAATAGCTTCAAAATACTCTTTAGAACCAGTTGCAAAAAGACTTGCACGCTTAATGGCTAAAGAAGTCATCATGGCTAAAGATGTTATAGGTGAAGATGCAAAGAAAAAAGCTAGCGAATTAAAATCAAGTGAAATTTTGCTTTTAGAAAATTTACGCTTTGAAAAGGGTGAAACTAAGAATGATGAAAATTTAGCCAAAGAACTTGCTTCTATGGCTGATGTTTATATTAATGATGCTTTTGGGGTTTGTCATAGAGCCCATGCTAGCGTTGAAGCTATTACAAAATACTTTGATAATACAAACAAGGGTGCGGGATTTTTACTCCAAAAAGAAATTGAGTTTGCAAGCAATCTTATCAAACACCCTGCGCGTCCTTTTGTGGCCGTAGTAGGTGGTTCTAAAGTAAGTGGGAAATTACAAGCTTTGACTAACTTACTTCCAAAAGTAGATAAATTAATCATAGGCGGAGGTATGGCCTTTACTTTCTTAAAAGCTCAAGGTTATGATATAGGAAATTCTCTTTTAGAAGAAGATTTAATTGAAGAAGCAAATAAAATCTTACTCAAAGGTAAAAATCTAGGTGTAAAAATTTATCTTCCTGTGGATGTTACAGCAGCGCAAACTTGCTCTCAAGAAGCAGTAATGAAATACACCCCTGTGCAAGAAATTCCTGCAGGTTGGATGGGACTTGATATAGGTCCTGCTAGCGTAAGATTATTTAAAGAGGCACTTTCTGATGCTCAAACTATATGGTGGAATGGGCCTATGGGGGTTTTTGAAATCGATAAATTCTCAAAAGGTAGCATTAAAATGAGTCATTATATTAGCGAATCTCATGCAACAACTGTAATAGGTGGTGGTGATACTGCTGATGTTGTAGCAAGAGCGGGTGATGCTGATGAGATGACTTTCATTTCAACTGGCGGTGGGGCATCATTAGAACTTATAGAAGGAAAAGAACTTCCTGGTGTAAAACCTTTGACTATAAAGGATAATGAATGATTTTTGCAGCAAATTTAAAGTGCAATCATACAAGATCAAGCTTTGAACTTTATGCTCAAGAATTAAACCAAAACTTAAACAAAGAAGATGAAATTTTCATCTTCCCTCCTAGTATAGCTTTCTTAAAAGACAATTTTTCATTTCAGCAAGGCGCGCAGAATTTCTACCCTTGTGAAAATGGAGCATATACCGGAGAAATAGGTAAAATTCACTTAGAAGAATTTAATATCAAAAGCGTTTTAATAGGCCACTCTGAAAGGAGAGCTTTAAGTGAAAATGAAAGCTTTTTAAGGGCTAAATTTGATTTTGCAAAAAATCTTGATTTTAATATCATTTATTGTATAGGCGAAAGTTTAGAAACCAAAAATACTAATAAAAGCTTGGATTTTTTAAAAAAACAAATTGAAAATATTGATTTATCTTATAAAAAACTTATCATAGCATATGAGCCTATTTATTCTATAGGCACAGGAGTTAGTGCTAATCTTGATGATATTAATACCATACTTAATTTTTTAAGAGAATTTACTAACACTAAGCTTTTATATGGTGGAAGTGTTAATCAAAACAATATTAAAGAAATTTGTGCTTTAAAAAATTGTGATGGAGTATTAATAGGTTCAGCCGCATTAAATGCAAATGATTTTTTAAATATGATACAAATAGCCAAAGGTTAAAAAATGTCTTTAAGCAATGAAGAATTAAAAAGCATATTAGAGCATAAAATTGCTCTATTAGAAAACTCGCACAAAGAAGAGAAAAATATCTCATTAGAAGCCGTAAATTCCATCATTAAAATTTTAGGTTTGCCAAATGATTTTAGCCCTTTAGCACATAGATATTTTCAACTTCACACCCCACCTAGTCTAATATGGCTTCATTTAAGTGAATGCACAGGGTGTAGTGAGAGTTTGCTTAGAACTTCATTGCCTGACTTTTTAGATCTAATTTTTGATTTTATTTCTTTAGAATATCATGAAACCTTTATGAGTGCAAGCGGACACCAGGCAGAATCGCATTTAGAAGAAGTTTTAGAAAAAAAAGATTTTCTTTTGGCCGTTGAAGGCGGGGTTTGTGCTATAGATCCTTTTTATCTAACTATAGGAGCACATGGTGAAAATGGATATGAAATTTTACAAAAATGTGCCAAAAATGCTAAAACAATCTTTGCTATGGGAACTTGCTCAAGCTATGGAGGAATTCAAGCTGCACACCCAAACCCTACCAAAAGCATAGGAATTTCTAAAGTCTTGGAAAAAAAAGTAATCAATATACCAGGTTGTCCTCCAAGTGATGTAAATATCATCGCAGCGCTTTGCTTTTATATATTATTTGAGCAAGACATGGCTTTAGATGAACAAAATAGACCTTTGGCTTTTTATGGTAAATGTTTGCATGATTTATGTGAAAGAAAAGCTAAATTTGAAGCAGGCAATTTTGCTCAAAGTTTTGATGATGAAAATATAAAACAAGGTTATTGTCTTTTTAAAGTAGGTTGTAAAGGACCTTATGCTTATAATAATTGCCCTAAGGTTAAATTTAATTCCAAAACCTCTTGGCCAGTAGCTGCAGGACATGGCTGTATTGCCTGTAGTGAAGAGAATTTTTGGGATGATTTTGGTTTTTATGAAAAACCTATGAGCAATGAATTTGCTTATAATAATTTTTCTATTATATTGGATAATAAAATAGTCCATAATAGCTCTAATAATGAGCTTAATTCAGATAATATTTTGTTAGATTTAGAAAGCGATATTAGTGGAATTTTTTATCAAAATGACACAAAGATTAATTTTTTAGACTTTAGTTTTGAAGCTAATCCTAAAGTTTTTTTAAATAATTTTGCAAAAACTAAAATGGCTATGACTTTAGTACAAAACTATCAAGAGCAATTTAAAACATATTATAATTTTATACAAGAAAATTATGATGATGAAAGCAAAATTAGCAATAATATCTTAGATTTATTTTATTTTATATATCCTTTTATTAGCGGAAAAAAATTAAGCCATTTAGATGAGTTTTTAGATCTTGCTTTAGCTTATAAGTTCAAACATCCTAGCAAATTTGATTTTAAAACTACCATTAATGAACAAGCAAAGCTTGATGTTTCTAAGTCAATGCGTATGCCTTTGATTTATATTTTAGGTGGTTTAGATAAAGAAGCTATTGCTTTTGGATTGATTTTTTCTTTAAAAGAAAATTTAAAACAGGCTTTAAAAGCATGTAAAAATATACATAACAAAAAACAAATTTTAATACACTCAAATAATGAAAAAATACTAAAATTATTTTGGGATTTAACGAGTGTTTAAAGACTTAATGATAAAATATTTATCTCCCTAGTATTTGAAATTTGCAAAGCTTAAAAACTTTGCAAATTTATTTAAGATTTAGTTATTTTGACGATATAACTTTATCTTGATTTGAAAGGAACATTATGCAAATTTCTAGCTACAACTCTCAAAATTTTTCTATGGATATAAAAACAAAAAACGGCAATCATCTTTCTTTTTCTATGTACGATAAAAAAGAAGCAAAATTAGATAAAGATGGAAATTCAGCATCTTTGAGTTTAAGAAATCAATTTGGTTTTTCGTTTTCATATAGTGGCACAAAACTTTCGCAAGAAGAAATTGAAGAAATTAAAGAAGCAGTAGCCAAAGTACAGCCTCAAATTGATGAATTTATGAAAAACTCAAGAGTAGGAACCTTAAAGCCAAAAGAGCTTATCACCACTGCGATGAAAATTGGCGATGCTCTGCCTATACCAAAAAATGAAGAGCACAAAAAAGCAACCTTGCATGAGTTATTTAATATTATGGATAAAAGTATAAATAAAGAAATGACAAAAACTGATCTTGAAGATATTAAAAAACAGATTTTCCAAGATAGTGCTAAATTATTAGAAGAAATTTGGAAGCAATATAACAATCAAGAAAAGAAAAAAGAAGAAGAAAATAATAAAGAATTTGGATTTTACGCTTAAGAAGGAAAATAAATGCAAGTAAAAGATATTTTAAAAAGCATGCTAGAACTCCAGCAAAAATTAAATGATGATACTAATGGTATAGGATGGGAAAATGGCTATACCAAAGAAGGTAAATTAATTAGCTTTAGAAGATGCATTTATATGGAGTGTGCTGAACTTATTGATTCTTTTGCTTGGAAGCATTGGAAAAGTATACACACTCCTGCAAACTGGGATAATGTATGTATTGAAATAGTAGATATATGGCATTTTATCTTGAGTTTAATTTTAGAAGAATACAAAGAAAAACAAATTAATGATAAAAATTTCATAGCAGAAGAAGTTTCTTCTGTAAGTTTTTTTGATGATTTTTGCAAAGAAACTTCTAATCCAAACGAAGCAGATATTTATGGAATTTTAAATGATATTGAGCTTATTATCCATAAATGCAGTGGATTTGATTATGATTTAGGTGAGCTTTTAAGTGTCTATTTTATTCTAGCTAGAAAATGTGGCTTAAATTTCTTTAAACTTTACAAAACATATATTGGAAAAAATATTTTAAATCAATTCAGACAAGAAAATGGCTATAAAGAAGGTACATATAAAAAAACATGGAATGGTGTAGAAGATAATGAAGTTTTAAATCAAATTTTAAAAGAAACCTTAGATTATAAAGAAATTTACCAAAAACTTCAAAATTATTACGATGAATTAAAATGAATATTTTATATCTAAGCTTGCAAAATTTTTTTAGTAAACCTTTTTTAAAATTTTCTTTTTTGCCTTTTTTTGTTAGTTTAATTATTTTAGCCTTGCTTGTATTCTACACCTATGATATCTTTTTTTCTTATATTGAAGATGTCATTAGCGGAACTTTCATGGCTTGGTTTTTTAGCTTTTCCATAGTACAATTTTCACTTACATTTTTGAGCGCCATAGGTGGATTTTTCATAGTAGTTTTTGCCTCAGTATTTTTATCCATGCTAATTATTTCTTTTTTAACGCCTTATATAGTAAAAAAAATAAATCAAAAATACTACAACTATTCCATACAAAAAGAAGTAAATTCTTTAGAAGTTTTACTCAAAACATTTAAATTTATATTGACTTTTTGCGTATTATTTATAATCGCTACTTTTTTACTAATCATACCTTTTATAAGTATTGTGATTTATTATGGAGTTTTTTATTATTTATTTCATAAACTTTTACTCTTAGATGTATTAAGCAATGTCTTGGATAAAAATTCTTTTGATAATTTTTATAAGAACTCTTCACCTTTGAACTTTAAAATAAGTACTTTAATATTTTTTATTTTATCAAGCATTCCTTTACTTGGACTATTTTTACAAGTATTTTATATAATTTTTTTAACTCATTTAAGTTACCAAAAGATCTTAAATTTAGAAGCTAAAAATAATGGATGAGAGAATTAAAAAATTCATTCATTCTCAAAAACTCTTAACCTTGAGCGTGCAAGATAATGATGAAATATATTGCGCAAGTTGCTATTATACTTTTGATGATAAAAATCTTGCATTGATTTTTGCTAGCGAAGAACATACTAGACACATTCAGCTTTCTTATAAAAATCCAAAAGTAGGAGTTAATATAGCACTAGATACAAATATTATCAATCTTATTAAAGGAGTGCAAATTAAAGCTATTTTTAGAAAAGCTACCGCAGAACAAGAAAAAATATATTATGAAAAATTTCCCTTTGCAAAACTTGCAAAAGCTTGTATTTTTGCTCTAAATATACAATGGGCAAAATATACCGATAATAAAATTCTACTTTCTAAAAAATTAGAATTTTTTATTTAAAAATATCCTAAAAATATAATATTTTTTAATAAAAATTAATTTTTTTATAATTTTTTAAATATTTTTTTAATAAAATCATACAAACCATCATAATCATGAAGTCAAATATTGACTTTGTCAAGGAGAAAAAATGCTCTCTTCTATTAAGAAATACCTACTGGGTAATTTTTCCAACAAAATAGCTTTCTTAGTTTGTATTTTTGTTGTAGTTTTGCTATGTGTTTTAGGTTTTTTTAATTATGTTAAATCTAAATCCAATAGCCATACACTGTTAGTTCAGTTTCAACAAAAGGTTGCTTTTGATGTGAGTAAAAGATTTGATTTATACGCAAGCGATAGACGCAATGTGATCAATTCTTTAACAAAATACATCAAAGAAAATAAAAATAATCTAAATTCAACACAATATACTAGTTTATTAAATTCTATAGGAAATTCTTTGGGTTTTGATTTAACCTATGTGGGTTTTGAAGATGGAACTATATTTAGATCAAATGGCAATAATCAAACTCCAGAAAGTGGTTATGATCCTAGATCTAGAGGATGGTATAAAGAAGCCAAGGAAAAAAGAGAATTAATTATCACAGATCCTTACATATCATCTAGTATGCAAAAACCAACCATTTCTTATGCTAGTCCTATTATAGACAATGGAAAAGTTATAGGTGTAGTTGCTGCTGATTATGATTTGAAAAAATTCTCAGAAGAAGTTTTGGCTATAGGTAAAACACCTTATTCACATGCTGCTGTTTTAGCTGATGATGGAACTTATCTTTTTCATACCGATTCTTCCAAAATCTTAACCTCAACTAATACTAGTAAAGATATTATTTCAAATTATTTTAAAACAACTGAAGGTGCAAACAAAGGTCTTTCTAGGGATATTTTCAAAATTCAAACTAAAGAAGAAGGGATCAAAGCTTTAATTTGTAATGGTAGTATCAATCCAAAATATACTATTTGCTCTATAGCTGATTATGATTTTTACAGCGATACAGCTAAACAAACATTGATGGAACAAATTATTATTTCCTTAATTGCTATTTTTATTACTTTGATTTTTATTAGAATAATCATTTCTTATAATCTTAAGCCAATTGCTATTATATCTTCAGGCTTGCATAATTTCTTTAACTATTTAAATCATAAAGACATTCATTCACACCCTATTAAACTAAAAACTCAAGATGAATTTGGAAAAATGGCTGATGAGATTAATGAAAATATTAATATTATCAAAGAGGCTTTAAGTAAAGATGCAAAAGCTATTGAAGAATCTGTAAATGTTGCTAGAAAAATAGAAACAGGTGAGCTTAATTTACACATTAGCTCTCATGCTAACAATCCACAAATTCAAGAACTCATAGATGTTTTAAATAAAATGCTTGATACTTTACAACAAAAAATTGGTAATAATTTAAACGAAATTCAAGCGGTATTTGATAGTTATAAACAATTAGATTTTACTGCAGCTATTAATACCCCAAAAGGCGATGTTGAAAAAGCAATCAATGCCCTTGGGAATGAAATCAAAAACATGCTTTCAAAATCACTAAACCAAGGTGAATTATTAAATCAAAAAGCTGAAGCACTCAAACAAAGTATGCATGAACTTACAAATGATGCCACACATCAAACCTCATCATTACAAGAAAGCGCAAGAGCTTTAGAGCAAATGAATTCAACTATGAGTGAAATTTCTATCAAAGCACAAGATGTAGTTAAACAAAGTAATGATATTAAAAGTGTTACCACTATGATTTCAGATATTGCTGATCAAATTAATCTACTTGCATTAAATGCAGCTATTGAAGCAGCTCGTGCAGGAGAACATGGTCGTGGCTTTGCTGTTGTTGCTGATGAAGTTAGAAACTTAGCAGAAAGAACTCAAAAGTCTTTAGGTGAGATTGAAGCTAATACTAATATCTTAGCCCAGTCTATAAATGATATGGGTGAAGCTATAAAGGAAGAAGCTAATGATATTAGCCAAATTAATGAGTCAGTGGCTACTATAGAAAAACTTACACAACAAAATTCTCAAACAGCAATACATACAAATGCTATTGCAAATGAAGTAGATTCTTTAGCACAAGATATATTAAGTGAAACAAAAAAAAGGAAATTTTAAAAGATGCCTTTTTGGCATCTAGATTTAAGAAAAAGAAGGTTTAATTTGTTCTAACCAAGCATCAATTCTACTTTCGGTTAAATCCTCATGGTTATCATTATCTAATGCAAGCCCTACAAATTTATCTCCTTCTACCGCATCACTTGATTCAAAAGTATAACCACCTGTAGAAACTGAACCTACTAAATTTGCACCTGCTGCTTTTAAAGCCTGAGCAAGTTTTCCCATAGCACTACAATATGTATCTGAGTAGCTTTCACTATCTCCCATACCAAAAACTGCAACGGTTTTTCCACTAAGATTTAAAACTGAAAAATCAAAACTATCCCAATCATCTTGAAAATCTCCACTTCCCCAAGTAGAAGTTCCGCAGATTAATTTATCATAAGAATTGATTTTTTCTGCATTAATATCTGCAATATTTAACACATCTGAAATTCCTAATTTTTGAGCGATCATATTTGCCGCACCTTCGGTATTTCCCATAGAGCTACCATAAATTACTGCTACTGACATTTAACATCTCCTTAAAATTTGATTATTAATAGTATAGGGAACTAATTTTAGCAAAGTTTTGTTATTTTCACATAAATTATGTCTTATTTCTTTATGTTGAGTAAAATTTTTATTTCTTGGATACACAATATAAAATATTTCAAAAACATTTTTTTTGATAATTTGCAAAGCTAAATTTATATCCTTTTTATTATCTTCAAAAAAAGAAGGCATAATAGCCATTTTATCATTGATAATAATGATATTTTCTTGAATATCTACCCTAGCCTTTACATTGCTTTTACAAATTTTATCATACACAAAAGACTCAAAAGCCACCTGTGGATCTAAGATAAAATTTGATGACATAAAAACATTTTGTATTAATCTAGCTAAAGCATATTTTGGCATCTTTGCTTCAAGCTGTAATTTATTTAAATTTCCTTCTTTATATGCTTTGATGATTTTATGAGAATATGGACAAAATTGTTTTATTTTACTAAATTTCAAAACCCTTTCTGTGATCATATTTTGGATTTTTAACTCAAAAATATTTCTTAAACTAGTAGCTTTTTTTGCATAAATATAAGGTATTTTTAGATCATTTTCCACCAAAGAATTATACAAATTCAAAAAAATAAAATTAATATTTTCTTGTTCTAAATCTCTAAATATTTTAGGTACCAAATCCTCTTTGTTATTAAAACCAAACATATTATGCCTTTTTTGTACATTCATAAGTTTGTTCAAGACCAAAAACCTTGCAATATTCGCAATATACACAACTCACACTGCGTTTAGCACAAACCAAAGGTATATTGCGTTTTTTTGCCTCTGTTTTAATTTTTTTCATGGTGTTGTGATTTAAAAAACTAGTAAGCATGACTATGCATTCAGTATTTTGTGGAATGGGTTTTCTATTTACCCTATTTTCATTTCTAGCATCCCAATGCTCTATACTTTTTGCGCCTAAATTTGTCAAAACTGCCTTAATTGGAGTAATTTCATCTGCACCTATAACCAAAACTGACATTGAGCTTTCCTTTTATAAAAATGATAATTGTTATTATAATTTATAAAAGATAAATTTTAACTGATACTCAATATCAATTTTTAAAATTATGTATTATAGGTTTGATCAAAAATATCTGCGTGTAAAATCTCTTCTAAAACCACTGTAGCATATGAACCTTTTTGCAAGAAAAATTCTAAAGTAAAATGAGCTTTTTCTTCATCATAATAACTTTTACAATCTTGCAAATAAGACCACATAAAGCGTCTTGAACCTTGCATTTTATCTTTAAACTCATATGCAAAAGAAAAAATCTCATCTTCTAATTTTTTAGCTAGACCTTCATTTGTTTCATAAGCTTTAGAGCCTATTAAAAGCCCCATAGAACTAATATCTTTTTGATTAAATCTTTCTACTTCACTTGACAAATCTTCACATACAAAGCATTTACCAAAAGGATAATGCCCTAAAACTTCACCTTTTAAAATCTTAAAAAACTGCTTTTGATTTTTTAAACTTTTGATTTCATCTTTATCTAAATCATAAATTTGTTTTATTTCTTTTTCACTAAAATCATTGATAAAATGTGATAATTCCACCCTTTTACTCAAATATCTGTTAAAAAGTTCGCTTTGAAAGGCAGAAATTAAAAATTCTTGTATTTTTTTATTTTTGATTTTTTTACCTTTTAAAATTTCTAGTCCTTGTAAAAAATTATCTTGAAATTTACCAAAACGCTGATATCCAAAATAATTAGCAAAACCTTGTTCTTGGATATTTTTGAAAGCTTGTTCTATTTTTAAAGCATCTACTTTTGAAACTTTTTTTAATCTTATAAAAAATGAATTTCCTTTTAAATGCCCTATTCTAAGTTTATTATCATGATAAAAACTTTCTAAAATTTTCATCTTATCATGTTTAAAATTTTTTAAGCCCTCTTCAAATTTTTTAGGCATAGAAATATATTGAAAAGTTAAGCCTTGTTTATCTTTTAAACCACTATAACCAAAATCTCTCATTTTAACACCGCTTTGCTCACTTAAAATTCTCAAAGCTTCACTGGTGCTTAGATCTTTTTTTTGTATATGTAAAATAAGATGTTCACCTTTACCACTAAATTCATACAAAGGCTTTTCTCTTACTACAAAATCATTACTATTTTTTGAAAAATACACATTTATCGGGCTGTGTTTTAAAGTATATAAGGGCTTAAAAATGATGTTCTCTTCCATAAAATTTATACCTTCCTGTTGTTGTTTTTGCAAAAATATTTAGTTTAATTCTATGTTTTTTAGCCATATTTTGTATAAATACTTTATGTTTTTTATCAAAAGCAAATAAAATTTCATACTCTTCTGCACTATTTAAGCTAAATTTATCTAATTTTTTAAGAAATTTTATACCAAGTTGATTTATAAAGAGTATTCTCGATAGATCCTTATTTAAACCATCTGAAATATCCATACTTACTCTGACTTTTTTTGCTATATCATAAAAAAATTTCTGCCTTAAATTTGGTTTTATAAAACGATGTTTAGAATGTAATTTTCCACCGCGAAATAGTATATTTAAACCTTTTAAACTCTCACCTAATTTCCCACTAAAAGCGAGCAAATCTCCCTTTTTTAAACCTTTTCTAAAAATAGCCCTTTTATTCACTTTAGAAATAATAGTTATACTAATATTAATTTTCCTATCTGCTATAGTATCTCCGCCTATAATTTGCACCCCAAATTCTTTTGCGCTATCTAGCAAGCCTTTTTGCAAAGCTTTAACTTGTTTCATTTCTAAACATTTTGGTAAAGAAAGCCCCAAAAGAGCGTATTTTGGTGTAGCATTCATAGCAATTGCATCAGAAATATTAACGAGCATAGCTTTTGCGCCAATTTGCTCTAAACTCATCCAAGAGCGTTTAAAATGCACATCCTCACAAAATAAATCTTTAGAATAGCAATATCCATCGATGATTGCTCCATCATCTCCGTTGATAGAATTTGCAAAAGCATTTATAATAAATTTTTCTTTATCCATGTGAATATTTTATACAAAAAGCTTTTAATTTTATATAATAATCAAATTTTTATAAGTTTAAAATGTATATAATCAAAAATAATACCAAGGATAAAAAATGCAAATAACTTTAAGAATTTTTCGTTTTGATAAAGATAGTGATTATTTAGCTTATTATAAACCATATGTTTATGATAGTAAAAATTTTAAAAGTGTTTATGATATTTTAAGTCAGATTAAAAAAGATGATATATATTTTGATTTTGAAGAAAATCCAGAAAGTTGTATTAAAGTTAATCAAGTTACCATTAGACAAAGAAGAGATTTAAGTAATATTATTGAAAGATTTGGAAAAGAACTCATCATAGAACCACTCGATACTAAAAGAGCTATTAAAGACTTAATCATGGATAAGAGTGATTTTTTAGAAAAACTTGAGCTTTTTAAAGGACTTATTGACATACATGATATAGAGCTTTACAAGCAATATGACTTTTTATATTATACAAGCGAAGTAAGAGAATTTCTACCTGAATATTTAGGAGATAGTTTCTTTATATTTGCCTATAAAATGCTACTTAAATATCCAGAAAAAACTCCACAATTTTTAAAATTGATAGCAGATGAAGAAAAAGGAATTTATTATCATACTAAATTCAAAAATTTTATTTCATCTAATGAGCTTGACTATGAATCTTACATCAAAGAATTAAAAGTTATGCTTGTAAAATCAGGTCTTGCAAGAAGTATTTTTTAAGGAATTAAAATGTATAAAATTTATACCAATAGCAATAATGATTTATTTTGTTATTTTGATATTATCAAAAATGTCTTAGATACAGTCGGTGTTGAAAGCACATTATGTGAAAAACCTTTGGGTAAAAATTATTTTATTATTGACTATGATCCTAAAGATATTTTAGATGAATATTCTAGAATGATGGATGAGAATAATATCTTAGCTTGCGAATATAGCTCTTATGAAATTATGAGTAAAATCGATAAGATTAAATACGCTCCAGAGTTTTTTTTAAAATACTTAAAAACAGAACACATTAAATATTTTTTTGATAAATTTAACATAGGTGTATATCAAGGATTTTCCCATGCTAATTGCTCTTTAGAACTTGCTAAGATTCTTAAAGCAAATATAATTGATTTTGAAAGAAAATATAAGAGTTGTGGCTATGGGTTCTTAAGTTTAAATGCGCAATTAGCTTATAAAAGTGCAGCAGCAATCATTTTAGATGCTTATGATAGTGGTTGTGATTTTTTAGTTGTAGAAGATTTTTATTCTTTTTATATGTTTGATAAGTGTTCTAAAGAATTACAAGCAATTTCAAATAGAAATTTTGAAGATTTTTATATTTTAAGTTTCGCAGAGCTTGCAAATTTAGCTCTAGGTATAGTACCATACACTTTAAAAAAACACAAATTAAAAGTGAGTTTAGTCAATGAAAATCGCTCTTGAATGCAAGGATTTAATTTTAGAAAAAACTTTAGAAATTGCTTTAAAAGATTTTTTAGTTTTAAAAAAAGATTGTGATTTTTTAGTCTGTGATGAAAAAATCAACACACAAAAGCCACAATTTATCATCAACAAAAAATCAAATTTCTTAACTCACCCTTTTAACATAGAAGAGTTGCTATGTGCTTTAAATGATTTCAATGCAAGCTTGCAAAATATTGCCTATAAAATAGCAATGCGTGAGAAAAAAATTATGAATCAAAAATGTGAAGCCATTTTAGAACAACTACGCCAAGAAAGTCATGAAAAAATCGATGCAATATTTGATCTTTATAAAACAGAGTTAAAAAATCTTATCAAAGAAGAAAGTAATAATGCATAAAACACAAGAATATCAAAGCGTAAGAGATTTTTTAAAAAATTACAAAGAGGATAAAAAAACAAGCTCAAAAAAACAAGCTCAAAAAATTTACACCACCATAGAAAGTGGAATTTATAAGGGTAAAAAAATTTTACTTCCTAGCCTAGATACCACAAGAAGCACTAAAAGCATAGTAAAATCATGTGTTTTTAATGTTTTGCGTTTTTCTTTGCAAGATAAGGTTTTTATAGAGGCCTTTGGAGGAAGTGCTTTAATGGCATTAGAAGCAAGAAGCAATGGTTGTTTAAAAAGTTATGCCATAGAAAAAGATAAAAAGGCTTATGAAATAGCTTTAAAAAACGCTTCTGGTGTTGATCAAAATACTCTTTGTTTTAATGATGATACTTTTAAAAAAACTCCTCAAATTATTCAAAATTCCAAAGAAGATATTATTTTATATCTTGATCCTCCATTTGATATTAGAGAAGGTTTTTTTGATATTTATGAAAAAACTTTAAAATTGATAGAAAATATACAAAATTCAAATGTAAAAATCATTATCATTGAACACCACAGCACTTTTAAAACTCCAACTAAAATACAAGATTATGAGAAAACTAAAGAAAAAAAATTTGGCTCAACCACTCTAAGTTTTTACTCCTTTATATAAATTTGGAACTTTTTTTGCTTTAATTTTATGAAAATAGCATAGATTAAAGGAAGAATCGATGAGAATATTATTATTTTGCTTGGTATTAAATCTAAGCGTTTTTGCAGCTACTATTAAAGAACTTACCAATGTAGTGGGTGTTAGAGATAACCAACTTATAGGATATGGTTTGGTTGTTGGCTTAAACGGAAGTGGAGATGGTACAAGTAGTGAATTTACTCTACAATCTATTTCAAATATGCTTCAAGGTATGAATGTAAAAGTTAGCCCAGGTGATATAAAATCAAAAAATACAGCAGCAGTAATGGTAACAGCAAAACTTCCTGCTTTTGCAAGAAGTGGGGATAAGCTTGATGTAAGTGTGGCTTCTTTAGGTGATGCAAAATCTTTACAAGGTGGAACCTTACTTATGACGGCTCTAAAAGGGGTTGATGGAGAGATTTATGCAGTAGCTCAAGGTTCATTAGCTATAGGTGGACTTAGCCCAAGACCGGGTGCAGCAGGAACACACTCAACCTCAGCAAATGTTATTAATGGCGCTGTGGTAGAAAGAGAAATTCCACAAAACTTTAACCAAAGCGAAGATTTGATTTTAAGCTTAAAAGAAGCAGATTTTAAAACAGCTAATAATATAGAAAGAGTTTTAAATACTATTTTTGACACAGATATAGCAAAAGCTTTAGATTCTAGAACTATAAAATTAACAAAACCTGAAGAATTTTCTCATGTTGAATTTATGGCAAGAGTATTAGAACAAGATATAGCTTATACCCCAGAAAGCAAAGTAATCATTGATGAAAGAACAGGAACTATCGTTGCGGGAGTAAATATAGAAGTTGAACCTATATTAATTACTCATAAAGATATTACTATAAAAATCGATCCAAACAATACCGTAGCTTTAGGACAAAATGAAATCGATATGAAAGATGGTGGTATTTTAGACCCTGTATCTAATACTTTAAAAATCACAAACAATAAAACAACAGTAGCAAACATAGCTAGAATGTTAAATAAACTTGGAGCAGCACCAAATGATATCATAGCTATTATGCAAAATCTAAAAAGAGCTGGTGCAATCAGCGCTGAATTAGAGGTGATATGATGAGAGTTGATAATTATTTAGCGAGCAAAAATTACAGCAGTGAGCTTTATGAAAACATTACCAAGCATAATAATAGCTATAAGGCTGCTAAAAACTATGCAGATAGTGCTTTTAAAAATGATTTAACTCATATACAAGCATTAAATGATGAAGATAAAGCTTTAAAAGAACAAACCGATGCTTTTGAAGCTTTCTTAATCAAAAGTGTTTTGGATATTTCTTTAAAACAAGAAAGTTCTTTATTTGGAAAAGATGCAAGTGATGAAATTTATTCATCTATGTATAATGATACTATGAGTAAAGCATTAAGTGGTGGTTTAGGTTTTTCAAAATTATTATTTGATTATTTAAAAGAAAGGCGTTAAGTTATTTTTTTAAGTGTCGATATGGTTCTTAGAGTTTTTCAATAGAACTGGAGGCTTAAAATGATAAACCCTATACATCAAAGCTATGTGGCTCAAGTTGCTACTAGCGATATAAATAAAACAGAAAACAAAGAAAATAACAAGGCAAAAGAAACTCAAAAGGTAGAAGAAAATAAGGCATCTTTTATTGCTTCACAAATAAAGAATGGCGAGTATAAAATAGACTTGCAAGCCACTTCAAAAGCAATAGTAGATTCTTTATTATAATTTTTATCCTTTTTTGGGTTAGTGCCTAAGAAAGGATAAAAAATGGTTAAACAACACTTAGACAAAACAAATTCTATTTTAGAAAAACTCATCAATCTTACTTTAGAAGATATAGCTCAAATTCAAGCTGCTAATCACCAACATGTTAGCAAAAGCGTAGAAGAAAAAACTAAACTTGTGAATGATTTTCAAATTGCTAAAAAAAATCTTGATAAGGCTTTAGTAGAACTTAGCAATCAAGGAAACAATAAGGGTTTAGACGAACTTTTAGATGATGAAGATAAAGAAAAACTTGCTCTTTTAAAGCAAAATTTAAACACCTTACATCAAAAAAATAAAGAATATGCTAAATTGGCTCTTATTATTAAAAATTTTTACGACAATCTTTTAAATACAATGTTTGAACAAAATGGAACAAATAATGCTTATGGGGATAATAAGACAATTCCAGATTCATTATTTAAGATCAATGTTTAAAGGCTAAGTCATGGGAATTTTTGATAGTTTATATACAGGGGTTAGTGGTATAAGAGCTGCTGAACTTCAAATCAATACCACAGGTAACAATATCTCTAATGCAAATGCAGTATTTTATACTAGACAAAGAGCGGTGCAAAGTTCAGGTATGTCTCTTGATAGAGGTGGCTTACACCTAGGAACAGGTACGCAAATTGATACTATTAAAAGATTGCATGATGAGCATTCTTATTATGAGCTAAAAAACGCCACTACTCAACAAAACTATACAAATTATTTAGGACAAATTTTACAAGAAGCAAGTCAAAGATTTCCTGATATGCAAGGAACTGGTATTTTACAGGATTATAAAAATTACTATGATGCGTGGAATAATTTTGCTTCCAACCCAAGCGATGGGGCAAGTAAAATAGATCTTGTTAATAGTGCAAACACATTAGCCCAGAACATACAAAAAACATTACAAGATCTTAGCAAAATGCAACAAACAGTTAATGAGCAAATTCAACAAACCGTAGATGAGATTAATAACATTGGTCAAGAAATTGCAAATATTAATAAACAACTTGAAAATGAAGAAGTTTTACCTACCGATAATGCAAATCAACTAAGAGATAAAAGAGATGAGCTCGAACTTAGACTTTCAAAGTTAGTTAATGCTGTTGCTTGGAAAGGAACAAGCTCTCAAGATAGTACTTTAGAATCTACCATGACTGATTCTGGAAGATATTATGATTTAAGTATTCAAGGCTTTAGTATAGTAAATGGCTCTAGCTTTCACCCTTTAAAATTAGATAATAACAACCCTAATGGTTTTTATCAAATTTATTATGAAGTAAATGATGAAAATCGCTATGATTTAACAAGCAAAATTTCAGGCGGACAGCTTGGTGCTCAACTTGATCTTAGAGGTAGAAATTATGATGGCAATCATGATACTTACAGCGATGGAAAATTACAAGAGTATAAAGATATGCTCAATACCTTTACAAAAACACTCATAACTCAAACTAATAATGTCTATGCTCAAGCAGCAACCGATAAAGTAAATTCAGATGATTTAAAAGGTTTAAAATCTGATACTTCTTTAATGAGTTATGATAAAAACATCCAAGCAGGAAGCTTTGACATCACAGTTTATGATGAAAAAGGTGAGCCGGTTGCTACTAGAACTATAAAAATAGATGTTAATACCACTATAGAAGATGTTATTAAACAAATCAATGCAGATGTTGATGATAATAAAGATGGTGTTAGCGGTAATGATTTAAATGATTATTTTCAAGCCTTTTATCATTATGATGGAAAAAGTGATAGTGGAAATTTCCAAATCAATGGCTTAAAAAAAGGTTATAAAATAGCTTTTAAAGACAATGGCACAAATTTCCCAGGCGCTTTAAATGTATCTTCATTTTTTAATGGTCAAGATGCAAGTAGCATTAATGTAAATTCAAGCATTAGAAATGATCCAAATAGCTTAAAAGCTAGTTCAAACGGAGTTGATGGAAATAACGATGTAGCTAATGCTATGTTGCAACTTCAAAATCAAAAAGTAAATTTTTATAATAAAGATGGTACAGTAGATACTATGACTTTGGATGGATATTATAGAAAATTTACAGGCCAAATTGCTTCAGATGCTGAAAGCAATGGCTTTGCGCATGCGACTAATATGACGGTATTTAATACAGCTTATGCAGAATACCAATCAAAAAGTGGTGTAAATACCAATGAAGAATTAGCAGCACTCATACAATATCAAGCAAGTTATGGCGCTGCAGCTAAAATCGTAACTACCGTTGATCAAATGCTTGAAACCTTACTTGGTTTAAAATCTTAATGCAAATTAAAGCTCTTTTAGATGAAGCAATTTTAAGCAAAAACACTCAAAAAGAGCTTTTTTCTCATCCTGATCCTTTGCAAATTGCAAGTGTTTATAAAGATGAAAATATAGCCTTGCTTTGTGCTTTATTTGCCTATGGGAATGCTAAAAATATTGTAAATTTTTTAAATAAACTTGATTTTTCCTTGCTTGAAAGAAACGATGAGATTATTAAAAAAGAATGCAAAAATCTAAAATACCGCTTTCAAAACTCTCAAGATATAGCTCAAATTTTTATCACACTCAAGCGCTTAAAAAATGAAGATAGTATAGAAAATATTTTTACCAAAACTTATCAAAAAGAGCAAAACATAACACAAGCAATAAAAGCTTTCATAGAAACAATTTACAAGCTTAATCCTTATAAAAGTTATGGTTATGAATTTTTCTTTTCAAAAGAATTTAACATTCCAAAAGGTCCTTTAAAAAGATATAATATGTATCTTAGGTGGATGGTAAGAAAAGATGAATTAGATTTAGGTTTGTTTAAAAATATCGATAAAAAAGACTTACTCATACCCTTAGATACTCATACTCATAAAGTTTCATTAAAACTTAAGCTTTTAAAGCGTAAGATTTATGATTTTAAAAGTGTTTTAGAACTTACGCAAAGTCTTAAAAAATTCGATCCTGCTGATCCTATAAAATATGATTTTGCTCTATATAGAATCGGACAAAACAAGGAAAGCTTATGGAGCTTGAATTAACTTATTATGTGATTTTATTCTTTGTTGCTGCTTTTGCAGGTTGTGTTGATGCGATTGTAGGTGGTGGTGGGCTTATTACCATACCTGCTTTATTTGCTTGTGGTATTCCTCCTCATTTAGCCCTAGCTACTAATAAACTTCAAAGTACCTTTGGATCACTCACTGCGGTTTTAGCTTATAGAAAATCTATGCATATAGAAAAGATAGCTTTGGGAATTTTATTTACTGCTATTGGAGCTGCCATTGGAACTTATGCAGTCTTACTAATAGATCAAAATGCTGTTAAAATCATTGTATTAATTTGCCTTGTTTTAATCTTTTTTTACACTATTTTCAAGCCTGATTTAGGCCATGTACATAATAAAGCTAAAATGCGCACTACAAGCTTTCAAATTATCTTTGGCTTGCTACTTGGTTTTTATGATGGTTTTTTAGGACCTGGTACTGGATCTTTTTGGATTTTTGCTTGCGTGATATTTCTTGGTTTTAGCATGAAAAATGCAAGCATTAATACTAAAATCTTAAATTTTACTAGCAATGTAGTAGCTTTAGGGGTATTTTTATACTCTTATGAGGTGCTTTGGAAAGTTGGTATTTTAATGGGTATAGGCCAAATTTTAGGTGCTTTTATAGGATCAAAACTAGTCTTAAAAACACAAGGAACTTTTATCAAAAAACTCTTTTTGATTATGGTTGCTTTAACTATAGCTAAGGTTGCTTATGATTATCTTGCTTAAATTTCTTGACTAATTTGCCACATAGGTAAAAATACACCCAAGGCTAAAACTAAAATCAAACTCGCCATAAAAATTGTCATCAAAGGCTCCAAAACACTCAAAAGCTTTTGAGTATAATTTTCTTTTTTATACTCATAAAACAAAGCAAGCTCATAAGTACTTTCATCTAATTTAGAACTTTTTAAAGCTAAATTTAACATTCTTATCACAAAAGGCTCAAAAAGCTTTGTGTTAGAAAAAGCTTGAGCTAAATCAAGTCCTGATTCAAATGAAGTCTTTATAATAAACATTTTGTTTTTAAAGAATTGATTTTCTATACCTTCACAAGCAAGTTCAAAAGCTCTTTTTATATCCACCCCTGCTTTTAATAAATATGAAAAAATTAAGAAAAAACAAAATTTATCTTGATAAAATATTATTTTTCCAAAAATGGGAGAATAAAAAAGAATTCTATGAAAAAACAAAGACTTCCTAAAAGAATAAGTAAGTATTATAAAAAATCCTATATTTAATAAAATAATCATATAAAAATGACTAAAAAAATCAGCTATAATAAAAAGAATTTGAGTGATTTTTGGCAAATCCAATTCAAGTTGTAAAAATAAAGTTTTAAATTCAGGCAAAACTAAAGTTATAAGAATAAAAAAAGCAAAAATAATACACATAAAAACGAAAAGTGGATAAGCTATAGCCTTTTTTAACTGCTTAAAACTATGAAGATTTTTTTCTTTTAAACTAATAATAATATCAAGAGCCTTATGTAAATCTTCTCTGCCATCACAAATTTTTAAAATAGCACATTCTCTAGAATTTAAAATATCTTTAAAGGCTTCATTATAAGAACTTCCATTATTGAGTTTATTATAAATTGTATTAAAAATTTTAATATTTTGTTTTTCATAGCTTGATTTTAAAAATTCTAAAATTGCTTCCTGTAAGCTTAATCCTGCCTTTAAGATCATATTTAAATCCTTAAGAATGAAAATAAGCTCTTCTTCTTTGATTTTATGTTTTATCGGTTTGAAATATTCTTCAACACTAATAATATTTACAAATGACTTTAACGCAAAATTTCTAGCTTCATATAAATTTCTAGCCCTTATTATATATTGTTTTTGCTCTTTATTTAATACATAAAAAATAACAAATTTTTTCAAAAACTAATCTTTCTTAACTCATCTATACTTGTTAAGCCAAGTTTCGCCTTTTCTAAAGCATCCATACCTAAAGTCAAAAAACCTTTTTTTAAAGCGTATGCTGAAATATTTTCATAATTTTCATTATTTTCTATCATATTTTTTAAATTATGATCTAAAAATAAAAATTCAGCTACCATCAAACGCCCTTTATATCCACTATACATACACTCAACACAACCTTTTGCTTTGTAAAATTTTCCTTCAAAAACTTGATTTTGAAAGTAAAATTTTTCCTTGTTAGGTTCTTTACATTCACATAGTTTTCTTACTAATCGTTGAGCTATAATTAAATTAAGAGAATGAGCTATTAAGTATTCTCTTGCACCCATATGCTTCATTCTAAAAATAGCTTCTATAGCGCCATTAGTGTGTAGGGTACTTAAAACTAAATGTCCGCTTAAAGAAGCTTTTAAAACTATATCCAAACTATCCTCATCTCTAATTTCACCTATCATAATCACATCAGGATCGTGTCTTAAAACTGCTCTTAAAGCTTTATGAAAATCAAATCCAGCTTTAGAATTTAAAAGAATTTGTTGAGCATATTTAAGTTTATATTCTATAGGATCTTCTAAGGTGATGATTTTTTTACTTTGTTCAATTTCATTTAAAATAGCATGCATAAAAGTACTTTTACCACTCCCTGTTGGCCCACAAAACAAAATCAGACCATAAGGTGCATTCGTGTATATTTTCAGCTGAATTAAATTTTCTTCTTTGATAAAAAGTTTATCAAGTTTTAAAACATATCCATCTTGTTTTAAAATTCTAAACACTATGCTTTGTCCAAATAATAAAGGCATAATTGAAACTCTAAAATCATATTTTTGCTCTAAAATGATTTTAGAAAAACTCCCATCTTGAGCTTGTCTTTGTTCAGCTACATTAAGCAAAGCAATAATTTTTACATGCATCAATAAGGCTTGGTATGATTTTGCATCAAAACTATGTATATATTTTAACTCTCCATCTATTCTAAATCTTACATATACTTCATTTTCTAAAGGCTCTAAATGGATATCACTTGCTCTTAAAAAACAAGCATAAGTTAAAATTAAATTCAAAAACTGCTCTAATAAAAACTCATCTTTATTTTCATCACTTTTCAAACTAAGCTCTAATCTATTAAGATGATTTTGAAATTTAATTAAAAATTTAACCCTTTCTAGCAAAAATTCAAATTGCGTAAAAACACAAAGAAAAATCTTGATAGTTTTAAAACGATATAAATTTTGTATTTTTTCCAAAACATTCTCTTCCAATGGTTTAAAGGAAGCTATATGGATATTTTCATCATCTTCATAAAAACAAAAAATATCATGTTGTTCTATTAAAGAAAAAGGCAAAATGTGAAGATATTTTTCAAAATCAAAAGTTTGATTTAAATTTAAAAATTCCATTTTGTATTGAGAAGCAATTTCTTTTAAAGAATACTCACTTAAGTTTTTTAATTTTTGATGTGTATCACTCAAAATAAATCTCCAAAAGCTTTTCGTATTCTTTTTTAGCTATTAAAGCATCTTCATATCTTCCGAGTTTTATTTTAGCATTAATAAAAACAAGCCAAGCTTCTTTTTGCAATAAATCAAAATCATTGGCTTCCATAGCCCAAAAAACTGCTTGTTTGTATTCTTTATTTTGATAAAAATATTTTGCTAAATTTAAAGCATTTTCATAGTTTGGTTGATTAATGAATTTTTCATAAAATATGTTTTGATCGAAACTATTGTTTTGAATTTCTATAGCATTTAAAAAAGAAAAACATATTAAGATTTTAAAACATATCATCTTCATGCTGAAAACCTAGGTCTTTTAAACTTAAAATTTTATTATTAGTTTTTACTAAACTTGGTTTGATAATAAAAACTATTTCGCTAATATCTTCATAATTTTGTTTTCCTTGAAATAAAGCTCCAAAAAGTGGAATTTTAGATAAAATGCTTATTTCATTATGATTATTAATGGTATTTTTACTAATCAATCCGCCTAAAATTAAAGTTTGCCCATCATCAACTTCAACTACAGTAGAAAGCTTTTTTTGTATAGTATCTGGCGCTATATTTCTTGGTTTGCTTTGTCTATGATTATCAAAACTATATTTAAAATCACTCAAGCTTGGATTAATCCTAAGCATAATTTTATGATCATCTGAAATTTCAGGCAATATATTAAGTAAAATTCCTACAAAAATAGAATAATTATTATATATTTCACTAACTATTGTACCATTTTCTGTTCCTTTAGAACTTTCTTTTACTTGATAATTTATTGTATCGCCTATAGAAATAATAGCTTGCTGATTGTTTAAAGCCATAAGTTTTGGGTTAGAAAGTATAGTTGTTTTACCATTTTCTTGTAATAAATTTAAAATAGCTTTAGTTTCAATATTTGCTTTTAAGTTAATATTTCTAACACCATCTTTATTAATTATAAAATCATTATCATCACCATTAAGTTTAAAAGCAAGTTCTTGCCAATTAATTCCACTTGAATGATTTTTGTTTAAATGCACAGCAACAATACTTACATCAATTAAAACTTGTTTTTTAAGTCTTTTATTTAAGTCATCTAAATATTTTCCAACTCTTGCAAGTTCATATGGAGTTGCATTTAAAGTAATAATTCCTGCATTAGTATTGACAATAGGTTTAGTTGTATTTTCATCCAACAAAGCTTGAATTTCTTCTGAAATTTTCTCCCAAAAATCAAATTTATCAGTACTAATAACTAAATTATCTACTTCTTTATAATTATCATAATCTCCTTGTTTTGGTCTAGAATCCACTGAAGCTTTAGTAATACTTTGTCCTTCTCTAATAGAACTTATATAATGCACTTTAAAAGTTTTAACTTGTTTTCCATAAATTTTTAAAGCATTTTTATCGTATTCATAAGCAAGATTGTTTTCCACCAATAAAAGCTTAAAAATCTCTCTTAAAGACATTTTCTTTATATGTAAATAATTTTGAGCATGCATTAATTTTTCTTGAGCAAAAATATCTTTGATAATAATACTAAAATCACACTCTCTTCCGAGTTCATTTAAAATTTCAAGCAAAGAAGTTTTGTTTTCTACTCTTATATTAAAAAAATGCTGATTACACTGCATGGCAAATACATTTGTAAAAAACAAAAAATTAATACATAAAAATACTATTTTTTTCATACAAATTTAAAACCATTATTTTTTCTTCCTTTTTTAATACAACTTGAGAATTTCTAATTTCAACTATTTTAAAACCATCAATATAATCATTTAAAGCATACCACTTATCATTAATCTTAATCTTATTTGAAACAATAGCTTGCAAAGAAAAATTAGATTTTATATTTGTAGTCTTTTTAAAAAAAGGATCTTGAATTGAAATTAAATTATCAACATAACAATTTTGATTTAAAAATGGATAATTAACACCAAAAGCATTAATTACCCATAAAACAAGAATAAAAATTCGAAACAAAATTAATTTTCATTGCTAAAATCAGCACTTGCTAAACGCTTAAGCTGTCTGTAACGACGTTGTGCCTCTGCTTTATTTTTTTCAAATAATTCTTTTGCTTGCTCAGGATTTGATTTTTTCAAAGAATTATAACGAACTTCATTCATTAAAAAGCTTTCATATAAATCCCAATCAGGTTCTTTTGAAGAAATTATTAAAGGATTTTTACCTTCAGCTTCTAAACGCGGATCATAAATATAAGTTGGCCAATATCCACATTTTGTAGCTAACTCTGCTTGATTTCCTGAATTTCCAAGTCCACCTTTAATACCATGAGCTATACAAGGAGAATAAGCAATAATCAAAGAAGGTCCATCATAAGCTTCTGCCGCCATTACAGCTTTTAACAATTGTGCATAATTTGCATTAGAATTTACTTGAGCCACAAAAATATAACCATAAGTCATAGCAATTTGACCAAGATCTTTTTTCTGCACTGGCTTACCTGCTGCAGCAAACTGTGCTACCGAACCTGTTCTTGAAGATTTTGAGCTCTGGCCGCCTGTGTTAGAATACACTTCAGTATCAAGCACTAAAATATTTACATTCTCACCGCTTGCCAAAACATGATCAAGCCCACCATAACCTATATCATAAGCCCAGCCATCACCACCAAAAATCCAATGTGATTTTTTACTTAAATAGCTTTTAAGTTCTAAAATATCATTAACTGCTTTGATTTGCTTATTTTCTTCTAACAATGGAACTAATTTATCTCTTAATTCCAAAGAAACTTTAGAATCTTCTTTATTTGCAATCCACTCTTTATATAATGCAGAAAGTGCGTTAGGTACTTCTTGCATACTTTCATTCATTATGTGTTCTATTTTATGTCTTGTAGTTTCAGTTGCTATTTTCATACCAAGACCAAATTCAGCATTATCTTCAAATAAAGAATTGCCCCAAGCAGGTCCATGACCATTTTTATTGCTTTTTCTATAT
Organism: Campylobacter sp. IFREMER_LSEM_CL2090; assembly: GCF_025771865.1. Classification (NCBI taxonomy): domain Bacteria; kingdom Pseudomonadati; phylum Campylobacterota; class Epsilonproteobacteria; order Campylobacterales; family Campylobacteraceae; genus Campylobacter; species Campylobacter sp. IFREMER_LSEM_CL2090. Next base: position 94,360 of record NZ_JAKMRA010000006.1, on the reverse strand, counting down.
GGAGTTGAAGGAGCTGAGCCACCATAAATAGAACTACAACCAGTTGCATTAGCAACAATCATTCTTTCACCAAATAATCTAGTAATTAAAGTAATATAAGGAGTTTCTCCACACCCTGGACATGCTCCATGAAATTCAAATAAAGGTTGAGCAAATTGGATGCCTTTGGTATTTTCTCTATTTAAAATATTATCTTTATAACTTACTTTTTTGAATAAATAATCTGCATTTTCTTGCTCACCATGATCAAGCTCTTCACCTAGTGGTACCATCACTAAAGATTTTTCTTTGGTAGGACACTCATGCACACAAAGCTCACAACCTGTACAATCAAGCGGCGAAACTTGAATTTTGAAATTTAATTTTTGCTCTTTCACGCCTTTTGCATTTAAGCTGTGCTCTTTTACACCTGCTGGAGCATTGTTTAATTCTTCTTCATCAATCAAGAAAGGTCTGATAACTGCATGAGGGCATACTGAAGCACATTGATTACACTGAATACAATTAGTTTCTATCCATCTTGGCACCATAACACCAACGCCTCTTTTTTCATACTCAGTAGTACCATGCTCAAAACTACCATCTTCATAGCCCAAAAATGCCGAAACTGGTAAATCATCGCCCTTAGCTGCATTCATAGGTTTTGCGATTTTTTCAACAAATTCAGTGCCTTTATAAGCTATAGTTTCTTCTTTTGCTTCATTAGCTAAATTTACCCAAGAAGGATCAATATCAACTTTTACAAGTCCATCTGCACCTACATCAATAGCTTTATAATTCATTTCAACTATAGCATCACCTTTTTTACTATATGATTTATAAGCTAATTCTTTCATATATTTTTGCGCATCTTCAAAAGGAATGATATTAGCAAGTTTGAAAAATGCTGATTGCATAATCGTGTTTGTTCTACTACCTAGTCCTATCTCTCTAGCAAGTTTTGTAGCATTAATGATATAAAAATTAATTTCTTTTTGTGCTAAAACTCTTTTTACTGCATTTGGAATTTTTTCAATAGTTTCTTGCGCACTCCAAATACTATTTAAAAGGAAAGTTCCTCCTTTTCTAATACCTGCTAAAACATCATAAATTTCTAAATACGCAGCCACCGAGCATGCTACGAAATGTGGTGTAGAAACTAAATAAGTTGAAGTAATAGGTTTTTTAGAAAATCTTAAATGGCTTCTTGTATAACCACCTGATTTCTTAGAATCATAAGCAAAATAAGCTTGCGCGTAAAAGTCTGTTTTATCTCCTATAATTTTAATAGAGTTTTTATTTGCACCTACAGTGCCATCGGCACCAAGTCCATAAAATAAACACTCTATAGTACTTTCATCACCCAAAGAAATTTTCTCTCCCACAGGCAATGAAGTAAAGGTTACATCATCATTAATTCCTATGGTAAAACCATCTTTTGGATTTGCTTGATTTAGATTTTCAAAAACTGCTATTAACTGAGCAGGATCCACATCTTTTGAAGAAAGTCCATATCTACCACCAACGATTAAAGGTGCTTTTTCTTTTCCATAATATGCACTTTTTAAATCTAAATAAAGTGGTTCTCCTAAACTTCCTGGCTCTTTAGTTCTATCTAAAACAGCAATTTTTTCAACACTTTGAGGCATTACATCAAATAAATATTTTAAACTAAATGGTCTATATAAATGAACTTTTAAAACCCCTACTTTTTCACCTTTGCTATTCAAATAATCTACAACTTCTTTTAAAGCTTCAGTCACTGAACCCATTGCTACAACAACACGCGTTGCATTTTTATCCCCATAATACACAAAAGGTCTATATTCTCTTCCTGTAATTTTTGAAATTTCCTGCATATATTCATTAACAATATCAGGAACAGCTTCATAATATTTATTTGCCAACTCTCTTGTTTGAAAATAAATATCATCATTTTGAGCCGTACCTCTTGTTTTTGGATTTTCTGGATTTAGACAGGAATTTCTAAATTCCAATAAAGCCTCACGATCCAATAAGCGATCAAAATGTGCATAATCCATTACTTCAATTTTTTGGATTTCATGAGAGGTTCTAAAACCATCAAAAAAATGCATAAAAGGCACTCTACCTTTGATAGCTGCTAGGTGTGCAACACCTGCTAAATCCATACTTTCTTGCACAGAATGCGAACAAAGCATAGCAAAACCTGTTTGTCTTGCAGCATAAATATCTTGATGATCTCCAAAAATAGATAGCGCTTGAGATGCTAAAGCTCTAGCTGCCACATGAATTACTCCAGGCAAAAGTTGACCTGCAATTTTATACATATTTGGTATTTTTAGCAAAAGTCCTTGAGAAGCGGTATAAGTCGTGGTTAAAGAACCTGCTTGTAAAGACCCATGAACTGTCCCTGCTGCACCTGCTTCACTTTGCATTTCTACAACTTTAACTGGCACTCCAAAAAGATTTTTTTTGCTTTGAGAAGCCCATATGTCAGTATAATCAGCCATAGGAGAGCTTGGAGTGATAGGATAAATTCCAGCAACCTCTGTAAATGCATAAGCAGCGTAAGCTGCTGCTTCATTACCATCCATCGTTTTCATTATTTTACTCATTTAATCTATCCTTATAATTAAATAATTACTTAAAGTCAATAACTACTTTATCTTTAATTATCTTAAACAATAATAAAAATTTTTTATTATTTATAGGTATAGAGTTTAAATGGGAAATTATCGGATATTTCTTATATATTTTATGGCTTCATAGGTATTTTTAAAAAGCGGAATTTCAAATTTAGCTAAACTTTCTTTACTTTCATAACCACTACTTACAGCCACAGGAATAATATTGGCATTTTGAGCAGCTTTTATATCTAAATGAGTATCACCTACCATAAAAGCATTTTCTTTGTTTTTAGAAAGTTTCTTCAAAGCTAATAAAATAGGCTCAGCATCTGGCTTTGGACAAGTTACATCGTCTCTACCTATAATAACTTTAAAATGCTCTCCTATACCTAAATGATCAAGTAAAGGTTTAGAAAATTTAGAACTTTTAGTCGTAACAACAGCTAAATCAGCAAATAAACTAGCCTCATATACACTTTCTTTTGCCAAAGGAAGTAAAGAAGTTTGTTCTATATAGATTTTTTGATATACTTTTCTATAAGCATTAACATATTCACTTGTTTTCTCTTTTGCCACACCAAGCTTTTCAAAAGCTACATCCAAAGGAAAACCTATCAAAGCCTTAATAGCTTCATGATCTCTTAAAGGCTCATTAAAAGCTTTAAAAGCAGCATCAAATCCATCTAAAATGGCACTTGTAGAATCTATCAAAGTGCCATCTAAATCAAATAAAATTGTCTTTTTTGGCAAAATTTATTCTTTAATAAAAAATTTTGCTTCAACGCGTCTATTTTGCGCACGACCTTCTTTGGTATCATTGCTTACTTTTGGCTTTTCAAAACCATAGCCTTTAGTTACAATTTTTTCTTTAGCAACACCTGTTTTTTCAAGTTCCTTCGCTACGGCATTAGCACGCTCTAATGATAATTTTTGATTATAAGCCTTAGGACCTGTACTATCTGTATGGCCTTCTAAAATAGTATAGTATTGAGGATTTTCTTCTAAGATCTTACCCACTTCTTGAATTTTTTGAGCAAATTCTGGATTTATATTAGTCTGATCAAAACCAAAATGTCCCTCAAGGGCTATTGTTTTTTCACAACCTATATGATCAAGCAAAGCACCTTTTCTTGGTTCTGAACATGTTTTATCGATTTGTTTTACTTGTGGCTTTTCTTCAATTTGTTTTGTTTCAACATTAGGAGTTTTTGGAGCTTTATTGCCAAAATAAAAACTTAAACCAACACTAGAAATTAAATTATGTTCGCCATTGTTGAATTTAATTTGATCTCTTGCTTCAAGTCTTAAAGCTAAATCTTCTCCAAGCGCGAATTTAAAACCTGCACCATATTGAGCAAACATACCACTTTTATTTTCATAAGCCCCATGACTTAAATACTCATAACCTGTTCCTAATAATCCATATAAATACACATGATTAGCTAAATCAATTCCTTTAATAGCATTCACATAAAATCTCGAAACACTAGTATTTATATGTGTATTATCATTTGGATTATTATATTTTGCATTATCATAATACTCTAAACCAAGTTCAGCTTGATCTATCCATAAATCATCATAGTGATAGCCAAATCTTAAGCCAACTCCACCATAATTTTTAAGATCTAAATTTCCTTCTGGTGTTGTATAGTTAAAGGTCGGGGTTATTTCTATTTTGCTAGTATCAAAAGCAAATAAAACACTAGCTAAACTAACTAAGCTTATAATTTTTTTCATAACAATCCTTATAAAATAAATTGAGCGATTATATAAAAAAGAAGATTAAAATAAAATAAGCCCCTTTGGGTAAGGGGCTTAAATTTACTACAAAAAGGAGGTTTCCCTGATCGGACCTTGGAATTATAAATATTTATTCTAAACAAAAAATCCTTTGATTTTAAATAAAATAAAAATATATGAAAAAAATATGATTTTTTTTAAAAAAAATAGAGAAAATGGATCCAAAATGGATCCAAAAAATATTAGCGTTTAGAGAATTGTGGGCTTCTTCTTGCTTTTCTGCGACCGTATTTTTTACGTTCAACAGTTCTGCTATCTCTAGTAAGAAGTCCTTTTGGTTTTAATAATGCTCTAAAATCCGCATCCATAGCAGCTAAAGCTCTTGAAATACCATGTCTTAAAGCTTCAGCTTGAGCACTGTAACCACCACCTAAAGTTGTTGCTTTAATGTCCATAGAAGTTTCTTGTTTAGTTACTAATAAAGGCTGAACTACTTTTAATTTTATAGCTTCATGTCCGCCAAGCCAAGTGTTTAAATCCATACCATTAACGATGATTTTACCACTACCAGCTTTTACCCAAACTTTAGCTACAGCGGTTTTTCTTTTACCTGTTGCGTATGTTGTTGCCATGATTATTTTCCTTTATTAGCAATTTGAGCAGTATGAGGATGTTCGCTACCTGCATAAATTTTTAATTTTTTAAGCATAGCTCTACCTAGGTTTGTTTTAGGTAGCATACCACGAACTGCTAATTTATATAATTTAACTGGATTTTTTTCTAATAAATCACCAAATTTTTCACTTTTTACGCTTCCAAAATACCCTGAATGTCTGTGGTATAGTTTATCTTCTGCTTTATTTGCACCTGTGAAAACTGCTTTAGAAGCATTGATAATGATTACATAATCTCCACAGTCAACATTTGGAGTATAGCAAGGTTTATTTTTACCTCTTAAAATAGTCGCTACTTCTGTTAAAAGACGACCAAAACGCTTTCCTTCAGCGTCTAAAACGATCCATTCGCGTTTTACTTCGTTTGGCTTTGTTATCTTTGTCATCATCTTACCTTTGCCAAAAATTTTTTTAAAAATGAGATTATAATTATTTTAGCTTAATTAGTACTTAATTTAAGAATACTTAAAGTTTAAATGATATCTTTTTTATATTGTAACTTATTCTTATAATAGTTTATATTACAATTGTAATATAAAATACTTTATAAGGCGAAATAATGTTAAATTTATTTGCTAAACATAAAATAAAATTTGCTATTGCTTTTGTACTACCTATTTTAGCTTTTGGTTTTAATATTTATTATAATACAAATAAAAGTGAAATTCATACAACTAACCCAAACAAACAAAATAACAAATATGAAATTTTAAAAGAAAAGTGCAACAGTGGGGATATTAAGGCGTGCTTAGATTCCTATCCTCTTAAATATAAAAAGCCCATACAAGCTAAATTAAATGGAAAATGGGGATTTATAGATAAAAACGGGGAAATAATAATAAATCCTATATTTGATAATGTTTCTAATTTTAAGGAAAATCTAGCAAGTGTTAATTTAAACGGAAAATGGGGTTTTATCAATGAAAGCGGAAAATTTATTACAGAACCTATATTTAATTATGCTTGGAATTTTAAAGAAAATTTTGCAAGTATTAGATTAAAGGAAAAATGGGGATTTATAAACAAGAATGGAAATATAGCCATAAAGCCTATTTTGATTACACTCTCGATTTTAATGAAAATCTAGCAGGCGCTAAATTAAATGGAAAATGGGGTTTTATAGATAAAAGTGGAAAAATTATATTAGATCCTATTTTTGATTATACTCTTGGTTTTAGTGAAAATATTGCAGGTATTAATTTAAACGAAAAGTGGGGATTTGCTAATAAAAACGGGGAGATAATAATAAATCCTATATTTGACAATATTTCTAATTTTAAGGAAAATCTAGCAAGTGTTAGTTTAAACGGAAAATGGGGTTTTATAGATAAAAATGGAAAATTTGCAATAGAAGCTAATTTTGATAAAGTTTATAGTTTCAACCAAGGAATTGCAAAAGTCAAGTTAAATGAAAAATGGGGACTTATGGATAAAAATAGAAATTTTATAGTAGAACCTATATTTGATGATATAGATTATTATTAAACCTCCACTATTTCCACTTTATCCTTTAAAACATATACCAAAAAAGCCTTAGTGGAAGTCTTGGCTAAGATTTTTTCTATGGCTTCTTTGTAAAGTAAAACTTGCTTTTTATGCTCGTTTAAATTTAAACCCGTTTTATAGTCTATAATGATAGCTTCATTATCATCAAATGCAAGCATATCAAGCTGTTTTTGCTCACCTTTATAAGTGATGATTTGCTCTTTTAGTAGCTTTTTACCCGCTAAAAGCGCGTTAAAGCTCTCATCTTTTAAAAGCATAGTAAGTCTTTTAAAAAGCTCATTAAAACCTTCATCATCTAAGTAAAAACGATATTTTTTATACACCATTTGCTTGCAAAATTCAAAATTGCTTTTAGTGTTAAAATCAAAATATTGCAAAAACTCATGCAAAGCCAAACCAAAATGTATTTGTGCGCTTGAAAGATGACTTTTTACTTTAACTTCTTGCAAATTTACCTTTTGAAATTCTTCAAAGTTTTCTATTTGTTCTAAATTTTCTAAAGGCTCATTTGTTTTTGAAAGCTGTTCTTCTATAATACCTATTTGTTTTTCTTCATAGTCTTGAAAATAACTCTTAAAGGTTTTAAAACTCTCATCATTTTTTATAATAAAAAGAGAGTTTTTAGCTCTAGTAAGCGCTACATATAGACAATTTATCTCATCTTCTGCTTGAAGTTTTTCTCTTTTAGCTAAAAAGGTATTATAGTTTTCATCTTCAAGATATTTTCTAGCACTGTGTCGGTATTTTACTTCCCAACCTTGCTCTAAATCATACTCAAACATTAAAGTTTCATTATCCGGAGCTTTTTTACTAAGTCTATCAAGTACGATTAAATTTTCAAATTCAAGCCCCTTAGATTTATGCACAGTCATAATACTTACTCCATCATCTTGAACTTGTAAAGACTTTAACTCGCATGGAGCAAACAAAAAATCAAAAAAATTATCAAAAGCACTTGCATACTCTAAATATGCAATGAGATTAACATCACTTAAGTCAAGTTTTAAAACATGTACTAGGTATTTTAAAATCTCACCTACACTTCGGTTTAAATCAAGCGTTATAAACTCAAGCTCTTTTTCTAAAATACTACTTGCAAAGTACAAACTAAACTCATCTTTAAGTACACAAGCCTTTGCATACTCAAAAAGCACTCTTACGCTAATACAATCCATCAAAGCTACATTGCTTTGCGTATAGGCTTTAATGTCATTTTCTTCAAGAAATTCTTTCATTAAAGTAGCGTCTTTGTTAATCCATACCAAAATGCAAATTTCACCGAGCTTTACGCCTTTTTCTAAAAGCTTTTGGATGATCTTTAAAACCTCTTTGCCACTTGCTTCATGTAAAGAACTTTTTGGTAGGATATGATTTTGCAAAACTTCCACATATCCACCTTCTTTAATGCTTTTTTGCAAAGTAAAGCTAGGATTTAAAAAGCTATCAAAAAATTTATCTTTAAAGACTTCATTTACATAATCAACAATGATCTTTTTACTACGATAATTAGTATCTAAATGCTCTAATTTAATTTGTGGAAAATCTTTTAAAAGTTTATCAAAAAGCTCTTTTTTACCCCCTCTAAAACCATATATGCTTTGCTTTTTATCCCCCACATAAAAAAAGCTTCTGTTTTTTTTCACTCCCTCACCTGAAACAAGTTCAGCGATAATAGGTTTTAAAATTTGATACTGCAAAACATTAGTATCTTGAAATTCATCAATTAATAAATGCGAAATATAACCATCAAGTCTAAAATAAATTAAATCTTTATTAGTTTCATCACTAATTAACTCATAAGTTTTTAAAGCTATATCTGAAAAAGTTAATGCATTTTGCTTAGCATTGTTTTCATTTCTTGCTTCTTTAAAATGCGCTAAAAGCTTTGCAAGCATACTAATGCGGTAATTTTCCATTTGAGTAAAATACTCTTTTGCACTTTGTAAAAACTCTGCTCTTTTTTGTAAAAATTCGCTATCGATGACTTTTATAAAATATTTTTTATCTAAATCACAAATAATAGGTTTAGCAAAGAAATCTTCTATGTTTTCAAATTCAAAATTTTTTTGATAGTTTTTATCTGTGCTTAAATTTCTTGCATAAGTTATAAACTCACTTAAGCTTTTTTCTAAAAAAGTTTTATTTGGAAAATGTGCATTTTGTATAGAATTTATCTCACAAGATCTTTCATACAAGCTTTCAAGATTTTGCAAAAAATCACTTTTACTTTTTGTTTGGACAATGTAATAAGCTAAAGCTCTTAATTCTTCTTCGTCTAATTTAGAAATGAAATTTTTATAACTATCTTGACTTTCTATAATGTCAAAATCACTCATAAGACCTAAATTTAAAGCAAAAGAGCGAATGATTTGTGAAAAAAAGCTGTCAAAAGTGTAAATATTAAGCTTGGATCTTAAAAACTCATCTTTGTATTTTTCTCTTAAAGCTATAAGCTCATCTTTGCTTTTACCTAGCATTTTCATAAGCTCATTACACTCCGCTTTATTCTCTCCATTTTCAAGCACATCAAATTCTAAAAAGGTTTTAAAAACTCTTTCTTTCATTTCGCTTGTAGCTTTATTAGTAAAAGTAAGGGCTAAAATTTCATTAATCTTAGCTCCCATTAAAACCAAAGCTACAAAACGTACACTTAATGCAAAAGTTTTTCCACTTCCTGCACTAGCTTCTAAAGCTAAAAAAGGCTCAAAATGATAACTCAAAGCTTAAACTCCTTTTTATAAAGCATAGTATAAGGGCTGTAAGTATTGTCGTTTTTTTGATTAAAAAATTCTTTTTCCAAAGGCTCTTTAGCAAGCTCATTAAGCAAGTCTTTCAGTTCTTGCACGCTCTTACTTTTAGCATTTTCATGTATGATTTTGATATTTTTTAGATCATAAAAGCAAGCTTTTGTATTTAATAAGGTATTTTGATTTTCTAATAAAAACTTATAAAAAGCAAGTTGATAAGATTTTTCATCTGCCTTACCACTTTTATAATCTATAATCAATCTTTCATTGCCATTATTATCTACTCTATCTAAAAAGCCTATGGCGTGAATTTTCACTCCATTTTCTGCAATAAATTCTTTTCTTGGTGGATTAAATTCACATTTTTCTACCACATAACCTTGCTTAAAATGCTCATTTTCAAGTGTTTGGAATTCTTTAAATATAGTTTGTATTAAAGCTAAATTTAGCGCATCAACTCGGTATTGTTTAATGCTTTTTATCACTTGCATAAAAACTTCATAATCAAAATGATTTTTAGATTTTTGTGTATAATAAAGTTCTAAAGCCTTATGGATAAAACTCCCCAACTCATTTGCTCTAAGTGTATCATCTAAAGTCTTTGGCTCTTTTAATCTTAAAACATATTTATAATAATAATCCAAACCATAATGCACAAGAAGATGAAATCTTGAAAAAGAAAGATCACTTTGAAAATAATCGTGCTTTGCTTTAATACTTACAATAGGCTCAAGATTAAAAGTACATGGATAAGTTTGAAAATATTTCACATAAGCATTATTACTATAAGTCTTGTCTTCATAAAATGGAAGTTCAAGTTCGTTTAAAAATCTTGATTTGATTTTTTCTTCATTTTCCACATAAGAAATTCCAACTAATTTTGCCTTGGCTATTAAAGTATAATAATAATGTCTTTGTAAATTTTCTCTTTGAGCATGAGTGATAAGTCCTGCTTTTTTGCGAATTTCATTGTTTAAAAATAACTCGCTTGAAACTCTTTTTGGGATAAATTCATCATTAAAATCAACTATAATTACCCCGTCATATCTAAGTCCCCTACTTTCTAAAAGTCCCATTACAGTAACTTCACCACCACCAACACTGCTTAATTTTATACCATCAATTTGCATGAAAAATAATTCTAAAATTTGCACAAAGCTTAACTCGTGTGTTTTTACAAGCTCTTTGATAAAAATAAGCTCTTGATGTATATAATTTTTTAATTCCTCATCACTATCTTCTAGCAAATTAAAAATAAAATTCTCAAAAAAATCAAAAGAAATATTTTCATCAAAAAACTTTTTAAACTCTGTAAAATCAACACTAGAAGAAAAAAAGTGTAAATTACACAAATGTTTGTTTAAATTACACCTTTCATAAAATTCTTCATTTTCTTCATACTCGAACTCATCATCTTTAGCACTTTCATACAAAGACTTTAATCTATGATAAAAAAGTGTATTTTTAATACTTTCTCCACTTGCATAATTTAAAACATTGTTTTTATCATAAAGTCTTAAAATATCTACAAAATTCTCATCAGGTGTAATCACTACAATATCTTTTGCGCTTATACCGGATTTTAAAAAAGAATTAATTTTTTCAAAAACAAAAGCAGCTTGCAAAGATCTTAAATGAAAACTTTTATAACTAATTTTACTTTCTTTAAAAAAGCACTCTTCTTTTAAAATTGTTTTTTGATTTAAATCAAACAAATAAGCATAATTTGCCTTAAGAGAAAGTCCTTGTAAAAAGCTAAGAGTATTTAAAAAATCTTTATTAAATTTAGTGCAATTAAACTGCACTTTAAGAGGAATTGTTTCCTTAACTTTTAACAAAAGCTCTACTTCAAAGGCATTTAAAAAACCTTGAAAATCAAAAATAATCTCATCATAATTTTTTAAAAAATCACTATTAATTTCATAATCTAGCGGCAAAGAAATATCATCATATAGATTTTGCTCTTTTAACAAGGTAAGATAATTTTTAAAAAGTTCTTCTAAAATTTGCAAATGTTCATCATACTGAGCGTAAGCATCATGAAATTTTAATGAGTTGATATCTTTTTTTTCCAAACTAAGCTCTTTAAAGAAACTAAATAAATAAGCATTATTTTTTAAGAAAGCAAAAAAATTACTCGGTATTTTTAAGCTTTGCTCTAAATTTTTAGTTTGCTCACAAGCCTTTTTCATCAAAAGTAAACACTCATAGTGTGTTGCTTGAAAATGCGGAGAAAAAACTAACTTTTGTATAAATTCGGCTATACTCATAGCCGGTTCTACTAAACTATCAACCTGTAGTTTTTTCTCATAATACTTTCTTAAAGCTCTTAGTGAGCTAAATACAAAAAGTTTCATTATTTAGTCTGCAAAAAGAATTTAAAAAACCCTACACTATTTTCATCTTGAGTGATTTTTAAAAGTATTTGCCAAACACCTTTTTCTTTGATATTAAAATCAAACACCAAATCACTTCCTTCTAATCTTACTTGCAAATTCTCATCATTTACATTTGTATGTGGACGCGAAAGTAAAGTTTGGATTTGAAGCTTACTTAAATCATAATCTTTTAAATTTTCAATTGTAATCCTAAGCTCATTTTGTCCTTCATTGATATAATAAACTTGATTTTTCTTATGCATAAAGCTTTCTTTGTCTTTAATGCTTAGCTTAAAATTTTCATCAAAAGTCTTTTGTCTGTTTTGAATTTCATTATAATTTAACTCTACATTTTGATAAGAATCAAAATAAAAATTATCTTCATACACAGGAGCCTTGCTTGCAATAAAAATCGTAACAATACAAGCTATAACAATAAGCCCCAAAGAAATCAAAATACCATAAGGCCAAAATGTTTTCTTATTTTCCATTTTTATTTTCTCCTTTTGATTTTTCTTTGAACTAGCATTAAAATTGCAACACATAAAAATCCATAGATTAAAATTCTCATGATATTTAAAGTATCACGATTTGAATTTCCATAAAAAGGTTTTATATTAAAATAATTTGCTACTTGATCGGCTATATCTGCATAACCATTTAAAATAGCTGCATTATAAATATCTTTTTGTTTAGGATTTGCAAGTATAGGTAAAATTGTTCCTTTTTCAGGATAAGGACTCAAAACACCTTCTTTATCAAAAAAAGCCAAAGCATCATCGCTTGCAAGTATATCTACCTTATGTGAAGCTTTAGAAAATACAAGTAAAATATATGGCTTACTTAAATTAGCTTCATAATTTTTTAAACTTTCAAAATCTTTTTTATCACTTAATGCTAAAGCGATATTTACTCCAGTTAATTCATAAATTTGTCTAGAACTTGTAGTGATATTTTGTTCTATCGCAGTGTTTAAGATATTATCATTTAACAATATTTCAGCATGTAAAAAATTAGCAAAACAAATAAAAATGGCGGCTAAAAAACCGCCTTTAAATATATTTTTCATCCTATAAAAAGATGATTTGCAGTTAAAACCGACCAAGCAGTGATTCCAGCCGCTACAACTAAACCGGCTATGATTAAATACTCAAGAACTTTTGCCATAATCATTCCTTTATAATGATATGTTCTTCTCTTTTAGAGTCAAACATTTTAATTTGTTCTGCATTTTCTATTTTATAAGGTTTTTGCATAACATCTTGTTGTGTTTTTAGACCCAAAATAGTTAATCCTGCTAAAATCGATAATAATAAAATAGTTGCTATTAACATTCCGCTAACGCCTGAAAGTGAAAATACACATCTGTTTGAATTTTCCATTATTCGCCCCTTGAAAGAGAAATCACATATTCGCCAACTGCTTCTTTTTGAAGCTCATTTAACAAGCCATTGTTAAAATGAGGCATTACACCTATACTACCTGCTTTACCACGATTTAAAACATCTACTACAAATTCTGCACTACCATATTTTGTTAAATCTGGAGCCACTAATTGACCATCAATAGTTCCTTTTCCATCTTCACCATGGCATACTGTACAAGTGACAAATAATTCTTTTCCTTTTGCTACAAGTTGAGGATTTTCAGTTTTTTTAATTGCTGAAATTTCAGAAGCAACATAAGCAGCAATTGCAGGAATATCAGCTTCATCTATACCATTATCTGCTGCACTTAACATCTCACCCATAGGATAATTTAAGCCCTTAGAACCTTTAGTAATTACTTCTATAAGCCCCTCTTCTGAACCCCAAACATTAAGATTTTGAGCTTTTCCATTGATACCATCACCTGTAATACCATGACAAGAAGAGCATTGAACTAAAAAGATATTTTTACCCATTTCTTGCTTATCTTCATTGCTTAAATTTGCAAATTTTTGTGCAAATTTCTCATTATGCGCTTGTACTTCTTTATTATATTGACCAATTTGAGAATAACTATTTAAAGGATACCCCCAAAGAAAATACCATATACACCATACTATAGCTAAGAAAAATACCACAGCCCAGCCAAGTGGTATAGGATTTTTATATTCACCTATACCATCCCAACTATGTTCACTTAGCTCACCCTGACTTTTTTCTTCTTTCATACTTTTAAACAATTTTCCTACCACAACAAGCGTAATCAATATGATAAGAATTGCTCCAATAAAAGATAATAAATTAACATTATCTTGTAAGTTCAACCATTGCATTAAGCACTCCTTTTATTTTGCTCTAAAACACGATCGCCAATTTCATCATGTAATGCTAAATCAGCATATTTTTCATAGTTTCTTCTACCTGTTTTTTCAGATCTATACAAATGAAACCAATAAGAATACAAAACTACCACTAAGAATACTACAAGGGCAAAAAAGCCATAAGCTTGCAACTCTCTTATTAGTTCTAAATCCATAATTTTTCCTATTTTAAGCTATTAAGATACGCAATCAAAGCGACAATTTCTCTAATTTCACCTCTAGCAAACGCATCTTTAACATCTTGATTTTTCATTTGATCTACTATAGCTTGGGCTTCTGCTTTAACTTCTGCTTGAGCTTCTTCCCAAGTACCAAGTTTTGTACCATTTTCAACATCATAAGGAACATTGAAAACTTTTTTTACAGTTAGTGCTTCTGCATAAGCTGTTTCTATATTTGCATTATTGCTAAACATATGTTTGTAAGCTGGCATAATAGAACCAGGAACAACTGAAACTGGATCCCACATGTGATTTTCATGCCAATCTGTAGTTCTAAAATTACCTATACGCAATAAATCAGGTCCAGTTCTTTTTGAACCCCATAAAAATGGTCTATCATAAGCATATTCACCGCTAACTGAATACATACCATAACGATCTGTTTCTGATTTAAAAGGACGAATAAGTTGTGAATGACATGCATTGCAACTTTCTTTAATATAAGCATGGCGTCCTGCAAGTTGTAAAACCGTATAAGGCTTTTTACCTTCAATTGGTCTTGCATTTTGAGCAAAATCAGGTAAAACTTCCACAATACCTGCATATGCGATCACTATAAATACTGCCACAGCAAAAAAGAATGGATTTTTTTCTAACCAACTAAACATATTTTTCCTCCTTATGCTGCCATAGGTGAAGCACTTTTTGGCTCTTTATCAAGCACTCTACCCACTGAAATTGATTTATAAATATTATAAACAAACATGAAAAATCCTACTAAGTACAACAAGCCACCTACAGCTCTAATCCAATAATAAGGAATAATAGCTTCAACAGTATCAATGAAAGTATAAAGTAAGTTACCATACTCATCTGTAGCTCTCCACATCATACCTTGAGTAATACCTGCTATCCACATAGAACTAAAATACAATACTATACCTGTAGTTTGGATCCAAAATTGAGCTTCCATTAGCGATTTACTATATAATTCTCTTTTAAACATTCTAGGCACCATGTGATAAAGCGCAGCCATAGTCATAAAGCCAACCCAACCTAAAGTACCATCATGAACATGTCCTGGAATCCAATCTGTAAAGTGTGCTAATGCATTAACTGATTTAATAGAAAGAATAGGGCCTTCCAAAGTTGAGAACATATAGAAAGTTGAAGCTAAAATCATAAATTTGATTAATGGGCTTTCTCTTAATTGACTCCACTCACCTTTCATAGTAAGTAAGATATTAATTGCTGAACCCCAAGAAGGTAAAATAAGAACGATTGAAAAAACTGAACCCATAGTTTGCATCCAATCAGGCACTGTAGAATAAATCAAGTGGTGTCCACCTGCCCATAAATAAACAAACATTAAGCCCCAAAATGCAAATAAAGATAATTTGTATGAGAAAATTGGTTGTCCACTTTCTTTTGGTAGAAAATAATAAATTTGAGCGATAATACCAACAGTGAATACAAATGCAACTGCATTGTGTCCATACCACCATTGAACTAATGCATCATTTGTCCCTGCATACATAGAAACACTATGCCACCAATCACCCATTCCACTCACAAAATAAGTAGGCACAGCCATATTGTTAAATAAATAAAGCATTGCTATACCTAGGAAAGTAGCTATATAATACCAAAGTGAAACATATAAAGTTTTTTCACGGCGAATTCCAATAAGCCCAAAAATACTTACACCCCATAAAACCCAAACTAAAACTACCAATATATCAAGTGGCCATTCAAGCTCTGCGTATTCCTTTGAAGTGCTAACACCTGCAAACAAAGTAATAACAGCTATAATCATAGTGATCATGTAAAGCCAAAAATGCAATTTACCAATGAACATTAAAAAGCTTGATTCTGCCATACTAACTTTTAGCACACGCTGACCAATATAATACCAAGTAGCCCAAATTCCTGAGAGCATAAAACCAAAAATTACACCTGAAGTGTGCAATGGTCTAAGTCTTGAAAAAGTACCATACTCACCGGCTAAATAATTTAAATCTGGATAAGCCATCTGAAAGGCAATAAGCGTTCCAATAGCCATACCAATAACACCAAACAATAAGGTAGCAAACATAAAATATTTAGCAACCGTATAGTCATAGTTTAATGCATTTCCTGGGTGCATTTCCTCTCCTTAAGTTTTTTTCTGCAATTATGCGATCTTTATATTATACGATACCTAATATCTTTTTTAGCTTAAACTATATCTAATTATTTATTATTTATTAATAAATTATCGCGTAAAAACAAAGCCTATATAAGAAAAATACACACCATAACAAAAAATTAAAATATAGGAAATTAAACTAGCTATTTTTTGAAATTTTTCATTTAATGTTTTAGAAAAATACGCAAGAAATATCAATGCTGGTAAAGTTGAAAAACCAAAAACAAGCATAATTAAAGCCGACAAATACACACTTTGCATACTCATTCCAAAGGCTATATAAAAATACACCAAACCACAAGGCATAAAGCCATTTAAAAATCCTAAAAAAAGAGTACTCTTGAAAGATTTTTGTTGAATCAATCTAGAGATGTTTTTTTTAATTACGCATTCAAAAAATAAAGAATTTTCAAAAAAACTTAGAAATTTTCCTTTAAAAATCAAAGCAAGTGCTAATGCTATCATAAAAATTCCAATTATAAAAAACATTATGCCTTTTGAAAATTCACTAAATGAAAGCAAGCTTCCAAAAACTCCAAAAAATATACCCAAGCAAACATAAGCAAAAATTCGAGATAGATGATATGAGAAAATTAAAAGAAAAAAAGGGAGTTTAATTTGCTTTGAAAGCTGAGTATAAGCTAAAACAAAACCTCCGCACATTCCATAACAATGCCCAAAACTAGAAAGAAAAGCTATACTTGCTAAAGCAATAAAATCTAAACTCACAAAAGCTCTAAAAATTCTTTAAAAATATACTTGCTCTCATGTGGCCCTGAAGAACTTTCTGGGTGATGTTGCACCGATATAATAGGATAATTTTTATATCTCACACCCTCTACATTATCACCAAACAAATTTCTATGAGTAATAGTTGCGACCTCTGCTATTTCTTCAGGAATATTATAATTATGATTTTGTGCTGTAATTTCTACTGTGTTATTAGTAAGGTTAATAACAGGATGATTTGCTCCATGTTGGCCGAATTTCATTTTATAAGTTTCATAACCAAAAGCATTACTTAAAAGTTGATGTCCCAAACAAATACCAAGCATAGGAATTTTAGCTTCTGCTAGTTTTTTAATCTCTGCGATTTCATCTTTTAAAATTTTTGGCTCACCTGGTCCATTGGATAAAAATACCCCATGAATTTTACCTTTTTGATATAAATCAATCAAATCTTTTGCCTTGGTATTATAAGGAAAAACTTCCACCTCAAGTCCAACACTTACAAGCTCATTTAAAATATTTTCTTTTACACCATAATCAATCACAGCTACTTTTTTACCATTTGCTTTTGCATTCTCATAAGCTTTGTTGCTATGATCCCAAGCACCTTTACTATGTTTATAAGAGCTTTTAGTGCTAACCTGTGCTACATAATTTACCTCATCAATTTTAGCACTAGAAAGAAGCATTTTTTTAAGCTCTTCTTTGTCCTTAATTTCAGTAGATATTACCGCTCTCAAATTTCCTTGATCTCTGATCATTTTAACTAAAAATCTAGTATCAATTTCACAAAGCCCTATTTTTTCATGCTTTTTCAAATAAGCACTTAAAGAATCATTGGCTCTAAAATTAGAATAATCTTCATTTAATTCTCTTATAATCATTCCGCTAGCAAATACATTTTTACTTTCATTATCTTCATCATTAATACCAACTATACCAATTTCTGGCATTGAAAATACTACAAACTGACCTGCATATGATGGATCAGAAATAATTTCTTGATAGCCTGTTAAAGAAGTATTAAAAACAAGCTCTCCAAAAAAAGTTCCACTTTGTCCAAAAGCCTTTGCGCTTAAAAAAACATCATTCTCTATATAAATATATGCTTTCATAAAAGTCCCTTTTTTCTAAGCTCTTCTTGATATAGCTTTTCAAATACCAATTCATATTCTTCAGAACCTGGAATAAGTTTTCTTTTATAATTTGAAATTTTTTCATAGACTAAATCTTCTAAATTTTCATACTCTTTTAAATAAGACATAATACTTGAAAAAATGAGATTTTTCACGCGATTTTCTGATATATTGTAGTTTATCAAATCTTCTTCCACTAAATTTTCTAAAATTTTATGAGAAAGATTATTGTATCTATCTTCACTATCAAGCATAAATTTAAACTCATTTGCTAGTTTTTTCTTAATCATCCAAAACATACTTTTTCTATCTATTTGCATAAACTCAATTTCATCTTCTTGGCTTTCTAAAATTTCTTTTGCTTTTTCATCAAGTTTACGCTCATTTAAAACATCTATTTCTATAATTTCTTTTGCTGTTTTTAAAAGTTTTTGACTATCATCTTTAATTTTAACAAAAGAAGAATGCATTAAATCAAGTATTATTTTATTTGCTATATAAGGTATATGAGCTGGTTTGATACGCATTTATTCACCTTTTTATTTTTATTTTGAAATAATACTAAAAAAAAGGTAAAAACTGCTTAAAACTTACTGCGAACTTGCATTTTGATCTAAATTTTTCAAAAGTAGTGTTAAATCGGAAGCTTTTTTTGGATCCATCTTGGCCATAATGGATGAAATTTTTCTAGGATCTAGCGAAAGTAGAATTTTTGAAGCCTCATCCGGTTCCATTTCGCTTAATATACCTGCCACGGCCACATCTTTCATTTTAGCATAAATTTCTGTGATACGCCCCATAGTTTTATCATTAATAACTTGAAGATTTTGTTTAGTCGCTTCTAATATACGCTCATTTTGCTCTTTTAAACTTTTTATTTGCTCTAAACTTGCATTAACATCAGCTTCTTTTTGCTCCAAAGCTTGCATTTTTTCTTTTTGCAAAGCTTCAAAAGAAGCTCTATAAGCCTCTAAACTTTGTCTTGCTTCATCATATTCTCTAATTTGCTCTTGCATTTGCTCTTTTCTTGCTTCAAAATACTGCTCGCAATTTTGCTGTGCATTTACAAAATTTAAGAAAATCAATAAAAATATTATTTTTTTCATCATTTATCCTTATTAAAATGTCTTGTTATAGCAAGTTCATCTATAAATTTTTCTTCTTCTTTTTGTAAGGCTTTTTGGATTTTTTTTAATTCTTCATTTTCTAAAACCTTAATTTTTTCAAATTCCAAATGAGCCTTTTTGTATAAATGTTGATGATGTGCAAGTTCTTTTTTAGTTAGGTCTAATTTTTGTTTAATTCTTTGCTTACCCTCTCTTGCAATCTCTTGCATTTTTAAAGACGATCTTAACAAAGCTACTGAACCTTTATCAGCCAAAGTCAAGCTTTCGCATGTTTTTAAAGCTTCTTTAAATTCTTCTTCACACAACAAAAGCTTTTGTCTTATTCTAGTCAAATTTGCCTCTGCTTTATCAAGCTGTTGTTTTCTAAGCTTAATCACAGAAGAATATTTGCTTTTCATAAAATGATAGTATCTTCTCTTTCAGGACTTGTGGAGATATAACCTACTCTAACGCCACTTAATTCTTCCAAACGCTTAATGTATTTTTTAGCATTTTCAGGTAGCAAATCATAATCTCTAATCCCTGCAACTTTATCCCAACCTTCCATTACTTCATAAATAGGTTTAGCGTTTTCTAAATCACAAGGTACATAGTCTATTTCTTGTCCTTTATATTCATATGCTTTACAAATTTTAACACTTTCAAAACCATCTAATACATCAAGTTTCATTAATGATAAAGTATCTAAGCCATTTAATCTTGCAGTATATCTTACCGCAACCGCATCAAACCAACCACATCTTCTTTTTCTACCTGTGCTTACTCCAATTTCTTTACCAATAAGTCCTATTTTTTCACCATCTTCGCCTAAATCCTCACTTGGAAAAGCTCCATTTCCCACTCTTGTTGTGTAAGCTTTTACTATGCCTATAACTTTTCCAATTTCTTTTGGATTTAATCCCAAACCACTTAAAGCTCCAGCTGAAATAGTCGTTGAACTAGTTACATAAGGATAAGTTCCATGATCAATATCAAGCATAGAACCTTGCGCGCCTTCTAACAATACTTTTTTATCCTCATCTAAAGCTTTCCAAAGCATTCTTGTAGTATCTGTAATATATGGCGCTAGCACTTCTTTAAAGCGTTTTAAATCTTTTAAAATTTCATCATAACTAGGCATTGCAATACCTAAAACATCAAAATAAGTTTTTTTAAGTTCAAAATCTTTCATTAAATTTTCACAAAGCTTTTCAGGCTCTAGCAATTCCCCTACTCTATGTCCATTACGACTTATTTTATCTTCATAGCTTGGCCCTATACCTTTGCCTGTTGTTCCTATAGCTTTATCGCCTTTAAGTCTTTCTCTTGCTTGATCAATCAAAGCATGATGATTTAAATTTAAATGAGCTCTATCGCTTATAAATAATCTTCCTTCTAAATTTTCAAATTGAGCCATTTCACTAATTAATACATCAGGATTAACTACAACTCCATTACCTATAACATTAATACATTGCTTATTTAAAACACCTGATGGCATTAAATGTAAAGCATATCTTATACCATCAACCCATATAGTGTGACCTGCATTATGTCCACCTGCACTTCTGCAAACATAATCATAATTTTCACATAGTTTATCAACTATCTTACCCTTACCCTCATCACCCCATTGGATACCAACGACAATATCTGCTTTACTCATAAAAAAACTCCATTTTGACTTAAATTTGGCGAGAAGGTGAGAGAATCGAACTCCCCAAAAAGTAGTCAACTACCCTTTCATCTGATTTGAAGTCAGTGGCCATCACCAGATAAGCTAACCTTCCAAAAATGATATTATATCTTAATATTTTTAATTGAAACAAAAATTAAACATATGAAATTATAAGCGTGTAAAAATACTTTGAAATATTATATTTTTTAGTTATAATGTTTGTTTTTCAGTGTCAAGTTTTGACAATTACAATTTTTGGATATATCAATGCATTCTTTCAAACAATCTTTTTTTATAAATTTTTGGGATAATTCCAAAGGCATGATTATACTTGGAATTTTAAGTGCTATTTATTTTGGAATTTTTGGCAGTGTTTGGGCTGTTACAGGTGAAATGACACGCTGGGGTGGAGAAATTTTAGAATTTTTTGGTATGGATTTAAGCTCCTACACTTACTACCAAAAGCAAAATTTAAGTGGCAGTCCCTTAACAAGAATTGATGGTATCATGCTCATAGGTATGTTTATAGGATGCTTAATAGCTGCATTTTTAGCAAATAAATTTAAATGGCGTTTGCCTGCTAGCAAAATTCGAATTTTTCAAGCTATTATAGGAGGAATTTTATCAGGCTTTGGTGCAAGACTTGCTTTTGGTTGTAATTTAGCAAATTTCTTTACAGGTTTACCTTATTTTTCCTTACATACTTGGGTTTTTACTTTATTTATGATTTTAGGAATTTATCTAGGTGTTAAGGTTTGCAATCTTGCCTTATTTAAGCCAAAAGCAAGGTTACAACGCGTTTGCAAAGAAAATCAAAAATTAAAAACACAAAATAAAATTTCAAAAATATATTTTTACATAGGACTTGGTATATTTATAATTTTTATAACTTATGTTGTATTTATACTACAAAAACAAAATATTGATATTAAAAACAAAGAAAACTTTTTTCCTTTAGCGTTAATATTTGGTTTTGTTTTTGGTTTTATCATTTCTAGGGCTCAAATTTGCTTCACTTCTTGCTTTAGAGATTTATTTTTATTTGGTAGAGACAATGCTATAAAAGGCGCTTTAATAGGTATGATCATAGCTTGTTTAATAGCTTTTGCTTTTATATTACAAGGGCATACTAGTAAAGTAATAGAAATATCACCAAACCTTGCTATAGGTGCTTTTTTATTTGGATTTGGAATAGTTTTTGCCGGAGGATGCGAGTGTGGTTGGATGTATAGAGCTTGCGAGGGACAAAGTCATTTTATTATAGTGGGTATTGCCAATATCATCGGTACTATGATCTTAGCTTTAAATTATGATCATTTCCCAAAAATACTAACAAATAGTATAAAAATTCATCTTTTAAATGATTTTGGTTATTTTAATGGCTTATTAATCAATTTAGCTTTGTTTGCTATTTTATTTTTGTTTGTTTTAAAATTTAAAAGATTATTCTTCCAACACAACAAAGGAAAATTATGATTATTCATTATAGTTTAAATTTAGAAGGTGAGGCATGCCCATATCCTGCTATAGCTACCATTGATGCATTAAAAGAATTAAAATCAGGTGAGGTCTTAGAAATTTTATGTGATTGCCCACAAAGTATTAATTCTATACCTCAAGATGCGAAAAATCGCGGATTTGAAATTTTAGAGATAGATCAAGATGGACCAACGCTTAGATTTTTAATTCAAAAACCTTAAAAATTAGATTTGAGTATTTACTCAAATCTTTATATTTATACGATATTTTTCTATTAAATTTTCATCCAATATCACTCCTATACCCACAGCATCATTGACTTCAACTATACCATCTTTGCAAGGGATTAAATTTTTCACCAAATGAGTAAAAAGCACACTTGTTGATTGAGAATACTCTATCAAATTACAATATTTAGTACTTGCTAGAAACTGCACCGTAGCAGCAAGTAAAATTCCTGTAGAAAAACCATGCGGGACTAAATCACAACCATATTTTAAAGATATTTTTTCAATTTCTAACATAGTGTCAAAACCACCGCATCTAGTAATATCAGGTTGCACAATAGAAACTTTTGACTTTTTAATAAAATTTTCAAACTCATTTAGCGTGTAAAAACTCTCTCCACCCGTAATCTTACAAGGTAAGTGTTCGCTAAGTCTTGCATAATCATAAAAATTATTTGCACCAACTGGTTCTTCTATCCACTCTAAGTTATATTCTTCAATTTCCAAAAATCTTTCTCTTGCATAAGAAAAATTTTTCCAAAGCCCTACTAAGTCAATACTAAGTTTAATATCATCACCCACTGCACCTCTAATATTCTTGATAATCTCTTTATCAGCTAATGCATTATTACCAAAGCCTGCACCACCAAATTTTAATAGTTTAAAACCTTCTTCTTTTAAGTATTTTACTCTAGAAATATTTTCTTCCATATTTTTACTCGGAATAAAAGTAGCGTATGCATTTAAAAAGTCTTTTCTTTTTCCACCAAGTATAGTAGCTACACTTACACCATAAATTTTTCCAAGTAAATCATATAAAGCAATATTTATTGCACTTAAAGCACAAATTAATGCTCCGCTAAGTCCATAATACGCACTTCCCTCAATCAAATCATCCATAATCTTCTTAATATTTCTTGGATCTTGTCCTATTAAAATTTCACTTAAATTTCTACAAGATCCATGAGTACTAGGCTGCTCAAACATTATCTTTAAAACTGCTGCAGCACTATCACTTTCCCCTATTCCATAAAGATTATTATCTGTATAAATTCTTAATATAAAGGCATCTTCACCCCACTCACAAGACTCATCAAAAGTTTTTGTCCTTAACCATATAGGTTCAACCTTAGTAATTTTCATTATCCATCCTTTTTATCCATTTAATAAGCCCATAAAAGCTAATAGCAAGTATTACCAAAAAAGGAGCAGCACTCAAAACAACTGCAACTTTTAAGGTATTTAAATCTGCATTTATATAAAGCATTGCTAAAGGAATTAATCCAAGCATAATACACCAAAAAACTTTTAAATATTTACTAGGATTTTCACTATCTATTTTTGTGCTTACACAAGAAATAGTAAATGCAGTAGCATCCATATGAGAAGCCAAAAATACCATCATAAGAAGGAAATAAAAAAGAGCAAAAATAGTACCAAATGGTAGTGTTTTTATCAATGCTACCACTCCAGCTTCTCCAGCATTTGAACTAATAAAATTTGGAACATCTAAGATTCCACTTTGAAAAATATCTATTGCATATGAACTCAAAACTCCAAAGAAAAACCAAGTCCCAATACATCCACCCACAATAAGACCAAAAATTACTTGACGAATGGTCCTTCCTTTAGAAATTTTTGTCACAAAAATACTAACAGCAGGAGTGTAAGTAATCCA
This sequence comes from Campylobacter sp. IFREMER_LSEM_CL2090, assembly GCF_025771865.1. Classification (NCBI taxonomy): domain Bacteria; kingdom Pseudomonadati; phylum Campylobacterota; class Epsilonproteobacteria; order Campylobacterales; family Campylobacteraceae; genus Campylobacter; species Campylobacter sp. IFREMER_LSEM_CL2090. The sequence continues at coordinate 70,034 of NZ_JAKMRA010000006.1, read as the reverse complement.
ATAAAGCCAATAAAAAACTGTCCAATCAGAATTAAAGCTACTTACACCAGCAATATCATTATATAAGCTCATTGAAACATAATTACTAAAAAATACCCCTATACTATTTATTATATTATTTAATATAAATACACTATCTCCTAAAATAAATACCAATATTGCAAACACAAAACACAAGATACAAGATATTTTAGCAAGTTTTGCCATACCACTTGATAATCCAACAAAACTAGAAAAGGTAAAAACAGCTGTAACAATAGCTAAAAGAATAAATTTTAAATAAAAACCATCATTAATATCAAAAATTCCAGAAAGTCCAGCACTAATTGTAATTATAGAAAGGGTTGTAGTAAGCACAAGTCCACCAAAAGTACTAAATAAAAACACAACATCGATGATTTTATCAAGCACTATATTTTGATTAATATGCAAGATATTTGCTATTAAACTTGAAATTTTTAAATTTTTATTTTTAAAAATATAAAAATGAAAACACATTGCAATAGAACTTAAAGCATATACAGCCCAAGGCGTAATACCCCAATGCAAATACACAAAAGAAGTTGCACTTCTTAAAGCTTCTGTAGATTTTGGAGTAATATTTAATCCAGGTGCTAAATAATAATATGCCCATTCCATAAATGCCCAATACATAGTAGCAGATCCAAGTCCTGCACAAATAAACATAAAAATCCAAGCAGTATTTGAATAAGGATTTATCCCATCGCCTAATTTAATATTACCTATTTTAGAAAAAGCCAAGTAGAAAATAAAAACTACACAAATAAACTCAAAAAGTTGAACAAATGAGCCAAACATATGTGTAAGCTTACTAAAAAGAAAATTTGCTACTTCTAAAGCTTTACTAGGATTTATAAGTAAAATTACAATCACCATAAAAACCGCCAAGATAGATGTCACTATCAAAAATAAATCATAAGTTTTTTGATTATTTTTTTGCATAAATCTCCTTTTTGTTTCAAGTAGTAAATATATAGTATTTTCTTATTTTAAAATAAAACTTAAAGAAACTTTTATCATAAATGCATTAAAAGCCATACCTTAGTATTTTCAAATATTTTTTACTATAATAAAAAATTATTTAATCAATAAATTATTGCTACTAAAATACACAAATAAATAATGTTATTTCTCAAAATATAAAAATATTTAAAAAAATATCTTACATTGAAATTAAACACAAAAAAGGAGGAATACATGTGGCAAGGGAGAAATGATGGTGATGAAATTATCCATAAACGATTATTTAAATGTTTAAATCACTCTTCAAATAATAAATTATTAGGCTTTTGTTCATCATTGGGTGTGCAGAGAAATAATGGTAGAATTGGAAGTGAATTAGCACCAAAAATTATAAGAAAGAATATGGCAAATTTTGCTATACATGATGATTTTGATTTTGATGATTTAGGAGATATTGAAAATTTTGATACCCTAGAATTAGGCGATGAACTACTTTATCACAAGTGCTTAGAAATTTTACATAATAATCATTATGGTGTAATTTTAGGAGGTGGACACGAAACATCTTTAGCTTGTATTAAAGCACTTTTAGATTACAAAAAAAGTGTAGGAGTTATAAATTTTGATGCACATTTTGATGTAAGAATTCAGGAGTTACATACTTCTGGAAATTCTTTTTACAAAGCTTATGAATATGCAAAAGAAAATAATTATAATTTTTCTTATCTTTGCTTGGGTGCAAGTAAATTATCTAACACAAAAGCACTTTTTCAAACTATGGATAATATGAAAGCAAGTTATGTTTTAGATACTGAATTTGAAAAATGTATAGAAGTCATTAAAAACTTCTTAAAACAAAATGAAGTTGTTTATTTAAGTATTGATATGGATGTATTTTCACAAAGCATAGCTCCTGCTGTAAGCGCCCCTGCTGTTTTTGGTATCAATTTAAAAGAAATTTTAACTCCGATAAAAATTATTTTTGAAAGCAAAAAAGTTGCTTTAGCAGATATTTGTGAATTTAATCCTAAATTTGATATAGACAATCACACTGCAAAAATCGCTGCTTATCTAGCATATTTTTTATTAAGTAAAGGAATGATATGAAATTTGATAGTTTAAGTGTATTAGCTATTAGTATCGGGGTTTTATTGTTTGGTATGTTTTTGAAAAAACGTTTTTTAATCTTAGAAAAATTTTGCATTCCCGCACCAGTTATAGGTGGATTTTTAATCAGTATAATCATTTGGATTTTAAGTTTTATTGAGATTAAAGTTGATTTTGATACAAGTTTACAAACTCCTTTAATGGTAGCTTTTTTTACCGTAATAGGATTAAGTGGAAGTTTTAAAACTCTTAAAAGTAGGAGGAAAAGTACTTTTAATCTATCTAGGTTGTTGCTGGTTTATGGCTTTAATGCAAAATTTTATCGGCATTTCCATGATAAGTTTATTCGATTTAAATAAACTATATGGAATTTTATGTGGTGCTGTTTCTTTGGAAGGAGGACATGGAAATGCTATAGCTTTTGGAGGTATGGTTGAAAAATTAAGTGGCTTAAATAACGCTAAAGTTTTAGCAGTGGCAGCGGCAACCTTTGGACTGATTTCAGGGTCTTTGCTCGGAGGTCCTGTAGCAAAATATCTTATAAATAAACACAAATTAAAAATCACAACTAATCAAGATATTAAAGATATAGATCCTCTAAAGCATGAAATTCACAATGCAAATTATAAAGATTTTTTAAAATCTTTATTTTTAATATTATGTATTATGTGTATTGGATTTTTTTTAAGTTCCAAATTTACACAATATAGCGGCTATTCTTTGCCTAGTTATGTTGGTGCTATGCTTGTTGCTATTGTTGTAAGAAATATTAATGATTCTTTTAATATTTTCAAGCTAAATCAATATACAATAGATACTATAAGTGAATTAAGCCTTGGTATTTTTTTAACTATGGCTATGATAAATTTAAAAATAAACGAACTAAGTGCTGTTGCTACACCTCTTTTTATTACTTTGATTGTGCAAGTTTTAGCTTTACTATTCTTTGCAATTTTTATAGTTTTTAGATTATGCGGAAAAAATTATGATAGTGCGATTATGTGTGCCGGACTTATGGGACATGGTCTAGGTGCAACACCAAATGCAGTAGCAAATATGAATGCAGTTTGTTCTAGATATAATTTAACTTCAAGACAAGCTTTTTTAATAGTACCTTTATGCGGTGCTGTTTTAATTGATATTGTTGCAATACCTTTAAATACTTATTTGATTAATATTTTTTCATAGTTACTCTCGCATATTGCGAGAGTATTAGAGATGTTTTAGCATTGTTTCATAAGCTGCTTTAGTTCCTGGGCGAACTTTAGTTACCATGCTCACTAAAATAATCACAACAGAAGCAGCTAAAAATCCTGGAATGATTTCATAAATAGGAAAATCAAGCCACTCGGCTAAGAAATTTTTATATGCTACAACTACAACTGCACCGGTAATCATACCTGCAATAGCAGCATATCTAGTCATTTTTGACCAAAATAACGAAAAGAGCATTACAGAACCAAAACTTGCTCCAAACCCTGCCCAAGCATAAGCTACTATACTTAATACGCTTGAGTTTTTATCAGTAGAAATAATAAAAGCTATCACAGCTACTGCTAAAACACCAAATCTACCCAAAGTCATCACTGTTTTATTGGACGCTTCTTTGTTAAAAATTCTTTTATAAAAATCCTCTGCTATAGTTGAACTTGAAACAAGCAATTGCGAACTTGCTGTGCTCATAATGGCTGCCAAAATAGCACTTAATAAAACACCTGCTATCCAAGGATTGAAAAGCAATTGCGACATTACGATAAAAATCTTTTCAGGATCTTGCAAACTAAGCTCAAATTTACTCACATAAGCTATACCTAAAATACCTATCAAACAAGCTCCAATTAAAGATATAACCATCCAAGAAATTCCTACAAAAGTAGCAGTTGGAATATCTTTAGTTGATCTTATAGACATAAAACGCACCAAAATATGTGGCTGACCAAAATACCCAAGCCCCCAAGAAAGCGCTGAAACTATACCCAAAAAGCTTAATCCTTCCCCCATAGAAAAAGTATTTGGCTTAATTTCTTTGACTATATTAACAGCTTCACTAAAGCCACCCAAATGATAAATCATCACTATAGGTACGATAATCAAGGCACTCATCATTAATAAACCCTGAATCAAATCCGTCCAACAAACTGCCTTATATCCACCCAAAAATGTATAAGCAACTATAATCACAGTTCCTGTAGTAAGCGCATAATCATATTGGATTCCAAAAGTTGCTTCAAAAAGCTTTGCTCCACCTACAAGTCCTGAAGAAACATAAAAAGTAAAGAATATCAAAATAACAATAGCACAAACCACTCTTAATATATGCTTATCATCATCAAACCTTGTCTCAAAATAATCAGGTATGGTAATAGAATTTGCAATCACACTAGTATAAATTCTAAGTCTTTTTGCTACAAAAGCCCAGTTTAAAAATGCTCCTATACTAAGCCCTATTGCAATATAACTTTCAGCTAAACCACTTACATATAAAGCTCCTGGTAAACCCATTAAAAGCCAACCACTCATATCAGAAGCTCCAGCACTAAGTGCTGAAACTACCGGCCCCATAGAACGACCACCTAAAAAATAATCCTCTGAGTTTTTATTTTGTTTATAAAAATAAAATCCAATAAAAAGCATTAATGCTGAATATGCGACAAACATTATCGCAATTTGAGTATTAATGTGCACAACCTCCATTTTTTCTCCTTTTTATTTTAAAGCACGAATGCCTAAATTTCCATAACGGTGGAAAGATATACTTAAAGCTTTTTCATTATGATATAAAAGCAACTCAAAACGCCCATTCATTAAAGGCTTAGCATTGGCAATGATTTTTGCACAACTTGCTGCTTTTATGAAAATTTCATCATTAACATCTAATGGAGCAAAATAACGAATTCTTTCATAATCAGCTATTTTGCTAATGAAATTTTCTTTACTTTCTTTAAGGAATAAAGTTTTTGAACTAATTTTTTGATTAATCTTTTGCACAAGATCTATTTTCTCATGCTCATCATAACTTAAAATAAGATCAATATTTAGCACACTGGCTGCTAAAATAACCCCTAAAATATCTTTTAAACTATCATCTTTATGTACTCTATAAGCGATATTTTTAACCTTTGTATAAGAGAAAATATTATCCTCGCCTCTTATATTGACATAATCTTTTGCACTTGCAAATTCATGTTTTGCATGATAAGCATAGCTTCTTGCCATAGCTTTAATGACTTCAAAATCAGCTTTATCTTTTTCATTTAAATCCAAGCTTAAAGCATTTAAATTTGATACTAATTCATTATCTAAAACATTTTGATCAGCTTGACTTTGCTCTATATCTAAAAATTGAGTGATGTAATTATAAATTCCAACTTTTCTACCAAAACCAATGGCTGATTTTTTAATACCACCAAAAGGTTGTCTAAGAACTATAGCTCCTGTTGTTGGTTTATTGATGTAAATATTTCCTGCCTCTATGTGAGTGTGGAAGTATTCCCATTCTCTCTCATCTAAACTTTCAAATCCTGCTGTAAGTCCATAACCTGTAGAATTTACTATATCAATAGCTTCTTTTAAATCTTTTGCTTTCATTACAGTTAAAATTGGCGCAAAAAGCTCATTCATGTGTGTAAAATCACCTTTTTTTGTACCATATTTAATCCCTGGAGTTAAAAGATAAGGATTATCATCTACAAATTTAGGCTTTAAAGCCCAACTTTCATATGGAGCTAACTCATCTAATGCTTTTTGCAGTTTTACATCTGGTTTATCTGCTAAAGCTCCAAGTTTATTTTTAAATACAAATGGATTTCCAACCGCCATAGAACTAGCAGCATCTACTAAGGTCTTTTTAAATTCCTCATCTTCATAAACTTCTTCTTCCAAAACAAGTAAAGAAGTAGCAGAGCATTTTTGACCTGAATTTGAAAATGCTGAATGAATGATATTTTTAATCGCACTATCACGATCAGCAAATTTAGAAACAATAGTTGCATTTTTACCGCCTGTTTCAGCACTTAAAAGTAAGGTTGGATTAGCTTTGAGCATTGCATAAGCAGTTTCTTCTCCACCGGTTAATACTGAAAATTTCACACTTTGATCAACAAGCAAGTATTTTGATATATCACTACCTTTAGCAGGTAAGAAAATCAAAGCATCTTTTGGAATTCCCGCATCCCAAAAGCATTTACAAAGCATATAACCTGTTAGCATGGATAAAGATGATGGCTTATATATTACTTTATTACCTGCAGCCAAAGGTGCTGCTATGGTTCCTACTGAAATACCTACTGGAAAATTCCATGGTGCAATTACCACACCTATGCCTTTTGCTTTAAAAGTAGTATTTGGATTTTGCTCTTTTAGTTTTTCCAAAGAATGTGGGTAAAATTCTAAAAAGTCTATAGCCTCACTAACTTCAGGATCAATTTCTAAGAAAGTTTTTCCTACTTCTAAAGCTGCTATACCTATTAAATCTCCTCTACGATCTCTAACAAGTTGAGCAGTTTTTGCTAAAATTTTATAAATTTCATCATGACTTAAATCACTAAAATTTGAGCTCTTAGCTATATCTAAAGCATATTTAATCTCTTTTTGGCCTGCTAAATGTGCTTTACCTATAGTGCGATTTTTGATTTTATCTTTAACTTCTATTACTTGTAAATTTTCATTTTTAATTTCTTCTTTTGCAACCGGATACACATCGTAATTTTCTAAATTTTCATATTTAGTTCTTATATTTTTAACCCATTCTCTATTTGCTTTTAAGATAAAATCTGTATCAGGTTCATTTTTAAATTCTTTACTCTCATAAGAACTAATAGCCTTTGTCTCATTATTTCTATCTTGAGTTCTATGAGTAGAATTATCCAAACTAGCAACGCCTTCTAAAGATTTTATAAATAATTCTTTTTGCATTTGCCAATTTTTATCATTAATTTTAAGGTTGAAAAAATATCTCATGAAATTATCTTCACTAGTATTTTCATCAAGTCTTCTTACTAAGTAAGCAATGGCATTATTAAAATGCGCTTCATCACACACCGGTGCATAAAGTATAAGATCATGCATTTTAGAAAGCTCATAAGAGCATTGCAAGCTCATACCTTCAAGCATTTCAAAAGTAAAAGATGATAAAGCTCCTGCTTGTGAAATTCTAGTATAAGCATAAGCAATTTCAAATAAATTATGACTCGCAATACCTACATTAATATATTTATAATTATCGCCTTCTAAGACAAAATCAAGCATTTTCTTATAATTACTATCTGTGTCAATTTTTTTATAAAAAGTAGGTAGAGCCCAACCTCTTTGCGAAGCTATAGTTTCTTCACTTTCCATATTCGCTCCTTTAACAAAGCGAATTTTTATAGGCTTCATACCTTTTAAAACTCTTTCTTTTGAAAAAGCAAAAAGTTTTTTCAAATATTCATAAGAATCAGGAAGATAAGCTTGTAAAACGATACCTGCTTTAATATTATACTTTGCAATACTTTCCATAAAAGCTTCAACGGTTAATTCTAAATCTCTAAATTCCTCCATATCAAGATTGATAAATTTAGACACACCTTGCTTTTTTTCTTCTTCTAAAGCAAGAGCATATAATTTATCCAATCTTTTTACCACTTCATCTTTAGAGTATTCAAAATCAATAATATTAATTTGAGAAAAAATGGTAGTGATTTTAATTGAAATATAAGTAATATAGCTTGTTTTTAATGCTTCTTCATATTTTTTTACTCTATAAGCACTCTCAGCCTCACCCAAAACCTCTTCACCAATTAAATTTACATTTAAGGTAATTTTATCTTCATCTTTTCTTTTACGCATATGAGGCTCTAAAACACTAGGATTTGCATCTAAAACCATAGCTTTAGTATCTTCTCTTAAATGCTTAATGAAAAATGGTACACTAAGAGTTGGTGCAAATTTTCCAAAATTTAAAAATGAAAAAAGCAAAAATTTTTCAAAAGCACTAAAAAAATCTGCTATACCATATTTGTTTAAAGTATGCTCTATAAGCTCAAAACTCGCACTTTTATCTTTACATCTAAAAGAGCGATCTAAAAGTTCAATCAACATCACTTTATTTTTAGGATTGTTTAAAAGTTTTTGCATTTTGGCGTGAAATTCTTTTTCACTTTGAGAGATATTACTTTCTATTTTTCTTTGTAATTCTTCAGCTAATTGCAAAGCTTTTTGTATCATTTCTTCCTCCATTTAGTAATTAATATCTTTTATGATACAAAAATAGCCACAAAAATCAACATATATTTATTTATAATTTATTTTTTTATGTAAAAAAGTAACAAATATAAACATATATTTTTAATTGTAAATAAAATATTAGCGTAATAATAAATAATTATGAGTATTTCTTACACATCTAGCAATAATCTTTGCCTCTATATTGTAATCTTTCAAAATTTTCAAAGCCTCATTTGCATCTTTTTCACTCATTGCAGCTAAAAGTCCCCCTGAAGTTTGAGGATCAAAATACACTATATCTTCATCTTTTTCATTTAAATTATCAACCCAAATTTTTAGGCTATCTTTATTTTTATAAGCTCCTGCTGGGATTATCCCCATATTAGCCATTGGCAAAACTCCATCCATTAAAGGAATTTCATTTTTATACACTTCTATCATAATCTCTTCATTTAACATTTCTTTTAAATGCCCCAAAAGGCCAAAACCAGTAACATCACTTAAAGCACTAAGACTTTTAAACCCCTTTAAAATACGACTTGCGTAAAGATTTAAAAAACTCATTTGCTCTATTGCCTTTAAAATCTTTGCTTTTTCTAGCAAACCAGCCTTGATAGCAGTGCTAATAATGCCACTACCTATAGGCTTAGTAAGTAAAATAACATCACCATCTTTTGCACTATTATTAGCTATAAATTTCTTAGGATGAACTACACCTGTCACACTAAGACCAAAAATAAATTCATCATTTTCTATAGTATGGCCACCTACTAGCACAGCACCAGCTTCTTCAACCTTAGCTCTAGCACCTTCTAAAACTTCAAGTAAAATTTCATTGTTAAAATGACAAGTATCAAAGCCTACAATATTTAAGGCATTAATCACCTCAGCACCCATAGCAAATACATCACTTAAAGCATTGGCAGCAGCTATAACACCAAAATGATACGCACTATCAACCACAGGTGTGATAAAATCAAGTGTTTGCACTAAAGCTAAATCTTCATTTAGCTTATAAACACTTGCATCTTCGTTATTATCAATACCACTTAAAATGTTTTCATGCGGTTTTAAAATGCCAAGAATTTTGTCAAGACCCACCGAGTCTAGTTTGGCAGCTCAACCCGCAGCTTTTACATATTGAGTTAGTTTTTGGTCTTTATATATCATAAAGAAATAATCTTTGCCTTTCCAAAAAGTTCATTTAAAATTTCATAAGCATTACCTATTTTGCCTATTTTAAGCTCTTTAGTTTTACCAAAAAATTCCAAACATGCCCCACAACTATAAATTTCAACCCCTAAATTTTCAAGCTCTTTCATAGCTTCAAAAGCCATATGAGAACAATCAGTATTCATCAAAACACTATCATTAACACAAAGGATTTTTGCAGGTTTATTAGATAAATCTTTTAAGGTTTTTAAAAAACCTAGCATTAGATTTTTCCCAAGCTCCCCTTCACCTACTTTATCGCTTTTTAAAAACAACACATTATATTCTTGTAAATTTTGTTCTTGAATTTGAACTATATCACCATCTTTTATAATGCTAATAATACTTTCATCATTTACATCTTTCACACTAAAGTTCAAATTTAAAGATTTTAAAAACCTCATTACATTTTCTTTAGAAGCTTGAGAATTTAAAAGAATTTCTAAATTTTCATTTTCTTTTAACTCTTCTAAAGCCTTTTTTGTCTCTATCACAGGACGCGGACAAGCTAAATCTCTACAATCAATTTTCATTTTTTACCTTTTTTACTTAATGATATATTTTTATAACTTGTATTCAAATTAAGTTTTATCTTTTTCTTGATTTTTCTTGAAAAATAATTCTTTAAAGCGTTTATTAGTGTATTCTTCTACATCTTGTTGTAAAATTTTAAAATTTTGAATTAACTCATAAGCTCTTGGAGTAAGCTTACTACCAGCTTCACTTCCTCTTCCTTTTTTAGCAATGAGTAATTCTTCTTTCATATTTTTTTCTAAATCCTGTATATAAAGCCAAGCTTTTTTATAATTAATCCCTAATTGTTTAGCCGCTTGGGAAATACTTCCACATTCTCCAACTAATTCTAAAATATCTGTTTTCCCTTTACCAAAAAGTAATTCTCCATCAGGATTTTCTACCCAAATTTTGCTTTTTATATGAAATTTTTTACCTTTTTTTTCTTCAAAACAACCAAGTTCGCAGTATTTAACATCAATTTTATAAGTTTTAAGCGTAGCTCTCATATCAGCCATATTAAAGTTTTTAGCACATTCTAAAGCATCTTTACATGATATGCGACGCTTAGAATCTAGTTTTGTTTCTAATTTTTCTAAAATTTCACTTTTTGCTATATTTTTATTTAACTTTCCAAATTGACCTAACTCGCAATCTGAAATTTTTACATCCATTTTTTTTATACTAGCTTGAAAATCTTCTTTGGAGTATTGTTTTAAAAGCTCTAGTGCTTTTTTACAAGTAAGTTTATTATTTTCATCAAGATTTTTTTGAATTTGTAAATTTAATTCTTCCATGAATTAACCTTGGATTATAAGTAGTAAAAAAGGGTGCCTGTAAACACCCTTTGGGTTATTTTGCATCAAGTCCTAAATTTTGGCCCTTAAGCAAAACTCTTTTTCTATACATTGCACTAACTTCAGCTGCATCACCAACCAAAAGTGCATTTGTAGAACAAACCGCAGCACACATAGGCACTTTACCTTCTGCGATACGATTTTGTCCATAAAGTTCTCTTTCTTCATGAGAGTTAGTAGGTTCAGGACCACCTGCACACATAGTACATTTATCCATTTGACCTTTAATACCAAAAGCACCATCTCTTGGAAATTGTGGAGCACCAAAAGGACACGCATAAAGACAATACCCACAACCTATACAAGTTTTTTTATCATGTAAAACAATACCATCAGCTCTAATATAAAAGCATTTTACAGGACAAACTTGCTCACATGGAGCATCTGTGCAGTGTTGGCAGGCAAGAGTTGTTGAAAACTCTTTTCCTTCTATGCCTTCATTTAGAGTGATTACCTTTCTTCTATTAATCCCCACTGGCACTTCGTGCGCACTTGAACAAGCCACTTGACAAGCAAAGCAAGAAATACAGCGATTATTATCTACATAAAATTTCATTCTAGCCATAACTTACCCCTTAAGCCTTTTCAAGTCTGCAAAGTCCTGCATTAAATTCAGAAATTTGCGTATTTATATCAAAACCATAGTTAGTAACCGTGTTAGAACTTTCACCTATAGTATAAGGTCTAGTGCCTTCAGGATAATTATAACTTAAATCCACTCCTTGCATAATACCCGCAAAGTTATAAGGCAAGCAAATTCTATCCGGTGTAACAGAATGATTATGCACACATTTTACTTTAATCTTAGTACCTTGCGGTGAATGAATCCACATCATATCTCCATCATTTATACCATATTTTAAGGCAAGTTCAGGGTGAACATTAGCAAACATTTCAGGTGTGATTGCAGCAAGATATTTACTAGTTCTCTCAAGCATACCTGCACCACTTAAATTTACTAAACGCATACTTGAAATGATAGTTGGAAACTCTTTACTCCAATCTTTCTTTTGTTGCTCGCTGATAAATTTACTCTCAACTCTGAAATTTTTCTCTTGATCACCCCAAGTAGGATATTTTTTAACCAAATCCCAACGAGGTGAGTGAATAGGCTCTCTATGTAACGGAATAGGATCTGCAAATTCCCAAACTTTCATTCTAGCTCTTGCATTACCTAAACAGCAAGCACTCTTTTCTCTACATTTTTCTAAAATAATACCTGAAATATCTGTACTCCAGCTAGCGCCCATTAATTCTTTTTCGCTATCACTTAGTTTGATATTAAATACTTTTTCAATATTTGCCTTAGTGATTTGTGGGTAACCACCTTTAACTTTACATCCTTTTGGAGTAAAGGCATCATCTGCTAATTGAGAATGTCCTTCATGCTCTAAACCAAAGCGGTTTCTAAAGCCCATACCGCCTTCTTCATAAGGCACATCAGTATTCCATAATATAGAAGTTCCCGGATGTTGTTCATCCCAACAAGGCCAAGGTAAGCCATAGTATTCACCTTTAACTTCACCACCAAGACCTCTTTGAGTATCAGGATCAAAATGTTCCCAATTTTGTTGGTGTTTTCTTAAGCGTTCAGCTGAAATACCTCTTAAACCTATACTTAAAAGACCATTACTCATTTCTCTTGTAGCATCATCAGGCCATATAAAATTATCATCATTATCATCTCTTGTTTGCACAAGCTTATGATCTTTCAATTCCATTTTCATACCGCGAGTGTATTCTTTATAAAAACCGAATTTTTTAGCAAAAGCAAACATAATCTCTTGATCTTCTTTGCTTTCATAAATTGGTTTTACTACTTGAGAACGCCATTGCATAGCACGATTAGTCGCAGTGACATAACCTTCTGTTTCAAATTGAGTACAAGCAGGGATAATATAAATACCATCAGAACGATCTGCTAAAACTGCTACTTCATTTACAAAAGGTTCAGCGATTACAATCATATCAAGTTTTTTAAGCGCTTCTTGAATTTTTACCGTATGCGCCATAGAAGTAATACCCGTTCCTTGCACCCAAAGCACACGGATAGGTGAGTTAGAATAAGTTTTTTCTTCATGTAAAACGCCTTGCCACCATTTTGCTAGTGAAAAACCTTTTTCATGCATCCATTCTTTAGAATAAAATCTTGAATTTAAATATTCTCTATCTACATTCCAAAAATTAGCAAAATGATTCCACGCATTATCATCAAGCCCATAATAAGCTGGTAAAGTATCAGCCAAACAGCCCATATCAGTAGCACCTTGAACATTATCATGACCTCTAATGATGTTTGTTCCTGCACCTGGTTTGCCTATATTACCAAGAACGAGTTGTAAGATAGCTAGAATTCTTGTGTTGGAGCTACCTACCGAGTGTTGAGTAATACCTAAAGCCCAAAATAGCGTAGCAGGTTTGATTGTAGCTAGCATTCTTGTAATTTTTTCAAGTTGAGCAGCTGGAACGCCTGTTACATCTTCTACAACTTCAGGAGTCCATTTAGCAGCCTCTGCTTTTATTTCTTCAACACCATAAGTTCTAGTTTTGATTAATTCTTTATCTTCCCAACCGTTTTTGAAGATCAAATGAAGCATACCATAAACTAAAGCTATATCTGTGCCTGGACGAATTCTTACATATTCATCAGCATGTACTGCAGTTTTTGTAAATACAGGATCTACAACTACCAATTTAGCATTATTACGATCTTTTGCTTGTAATAAGTGTTTAAATCCGATAGGATTTGCCACAGCAGTATTTGCACCAAAAATAATCATCATTTTTGAGTGTTTAGTCACATCACCAAAATGATTTGTCATAGCGCCATAACCCCATGTATTCGCCACACCGGCGACTGTTGCGCTGTGTCAAATTCTAGCAACGTGGTCTATATTGTTAGTACCCCAAAATGCTGCAAATTTTCTAAAATAATAAGCTTGTTGGTTATTAAATTTAGCCGAACCTAAAAACATAACACTATCAGGTCCATTTTCTTTACGGATTTCAAGCATTTTATCGCCAATTTCATTGATAGCTTGCTCCCAAGTTAAACGCACCCATTTGCCATTTTCTTTTTTCATAGGATATTTAATACGCTGTTTTGATTTAGTAAGATCGATTTGATCTATCCCTTTACAGCAGTGTGATCCTTGAGAAATAGGATGTTCTATAGCGTTTTCTTGACGCACCCAAACTCCATCTTGTACTTCTGCTTTAATTCCACAGCCTGCACTACAGATACTACAGATTGTTCTAACAATCTTAGAATCTGGATAAGGATTTGCTACTTCTTGTTCACTTGCAGCTCTAATAGCTTTGTTTTCACTACCAAAAGCCGCAGTTCCAAGACCAGCAATACCAGCAAGCTTAAGAAAATTTCTTCTTGCTAATGCCATCTTCTTCCTTTCTTAATTAATAAGCTATTTTGTAGTATTTTTCCCAATGCATAGTTTTTTTATAAAGCACTTCTTTTTTAGCACTTTTTCCTAAAACTACGGTATTTTGCTCTTGGTAATCATCTTTAGCTAAAGCATTCACACTTGCCCCAGCTACTACCCCTAAAGCACCAATTTTCAAAGATTTTTTTAAAAAATCCCTTCTTTGATTGGCCTCCATGTTCTCTCCTTTGAAATAAAAGTAAAGAATAACTATAAATACTTATTTTCAAAGTATTTATACACTTAACAAAATAAATTTTGCATATTTTCACTTAAGATTTTATTTAATTTCTATTTTCATAAAAAGATGATTTTTATAATATGTATTTTGGTAACAAAATACATATTAATTTTTATAATTTACTAAGTTCTTCTATATTTGTTTTGCTAAATTTAGTAGGAAGTCTTGGCTCATAAGGAAGTCTTTGTAAAGCCTCATCTGCTATACTTTTACCTTCTTTTTTTATAGGTGCTTGTACTTCCAAATAAGCTCTTTCATTTGCAAAAAAGACTTTCATAATATTGGCAATAGCAATGTAAAAATTTGAGTTTTTGTGGATTTGTAATTTTTCTATAAACTCATCTATTACAGGGTTTATCACAAAACGAAATAATTGCTGTGCAACTTTTAAATCATGCTCAATAATACTTGCCATAAAAGCAAACAAAAAGCCAAATTCATCTTCACTTTGCCTACAATCTTCTTTTTTTCTAAATTTGGTTTTTCTAATGATTTCACAGGCTTGAAGCTTCATTTTGCCATCATCCCTACCCTCATCATAAAAAGAAGCACTAATAGGCACATTCACATAAGAAAAATCAAAAAACACTCCATTTTGTTCTTCTTTAAAACTTGCAAAATCACATGCGCTAAGTTGTTCAAAATCAGACTTTAAACTATCATCTAAAGGACATTGAGCTAAAACTAAAACTTGCTCATGCCAAATTTTAAATTCATTTTCATCAATAAAATTAAAAGCTTTTGAGAAAAATTCATAAAAATATTTACGCGAAAGATCAATATCTTGTATCATTAATTTTCCTTGTTATTTTTATTTGATTATAACAAGGAAAATTTAAAAAAATCAAGTGAGATTTTAAAATTTTGTTTTAGAATCGTAAGTAAACGATGGATTGATTTGTTTTTTATCGCTTAGTTCTTTATACCAATAAGAATGTAAAATATAAACTTCCTCTTCTTCTTTATAACCACTAATCATAGAGTGGATACTTCCTTTAATAGCAAATACGGCCATATAAATATGAATAGCAAAAAATACTGCACATAAAATACCCAAAATATTATGGATGATAGCTGAAGCTCTTAAAATATCTATATGAGAAATTCCAAAAATAGATTGCAAAGAAGTAGAATTAAAATCAAGGAAAAACATAAACGCACCAGTGATTATCATCAAAAAGCCACCAAAAACAGCTATATAATACCAAGATTTTTGACCAAAGTTAAACTTACCCGCAGGCACAGGTTTTTTCTCTTTGCTTAAATATCCACCTACTATCATCATCCATCTTAAATCATAACTTGCAGGAAGCATTCTTTTAATCCAACACAAAAGCATAGGAATGATGGAAATGATAAATAAAATAGTAGCAATACCATGTAAGTTTTTACACATTCTTACAAAAAATCCACCGCCAAAATACGATCCAAAAATCATAATAAGTCCGGTTGGTACAAGGATAATCCAAGAGATTGCTGCTACAAAATGAAACAATCTTTCAAATACTGAAAAAGCGTAAATTTTCTTACCATCATGAGAAAATTTCTTTGGACCTATGACCATATAATGCAAAGCAAAAGCTGAAATTACGACTATAAGTATAATCAAAACAGCACTTGCAATATACTCACCTTGCAGTTTAGTCCACAAAGCACCAAAATTTTGATAACTTTCTATATTCATCACTCTTTGCACATCCCAAATTTGAGTATTTTTAACTTCAAAATTTTCTTGAGCAAATAGAAAGTTAAAACAGGCTAAAAGAGCTAGTATAACTCTATGCATAAATTACTCCTAAACATTACACGCTAGAAAAAGCTTAGCATTGTAGTTTTGTTAATTTTCAGTTTTCATTTTTATTTTAAAAAAAGTTTTATTTAAAAAACATAAATTTGCAAAAAACTACAAAAAAACTCAATTTTTAGTTTCTTTTTGAATAATTTTCATAACAAAACTCTCTTACCATAGATAAATTTTCATTCTTATCTAAGAACATTAAATTTGGAAGTCTTACTCCATTAAAAGTAGTGTTTTTAACTATGGAATAATGAATTTGATCTAAAAATACTATTTTTTGTCCTATTTTTAACTCTTGATTAAAAGCATACTCACCCATGATATCCCCTGCTAAGCAAGTATTGCCACCAAGTAAATAAGCAAATTCGTTTTCTTTTAACTCGCTGTAATTTTGTCCATCACGACTTGATAAAATTCTAGCATTTAAAACCTCGCTTGTATAAGGCATAATGATAGTATCTGGCATATGAGCTTCGCTTGAAGTATCTAGAATAGCTATTTTTTTCTCATTTTCTACTATATCTATTACACTTGCAACTAAAGTCCCACACTGCCAACCCACAGCCTCACCTGGCTCAAGATACACTTGCACACCGTATTTATCGCTAAATTTTTTACAAAGATCAATTAGTTTTTGCGTGTCATAACCTTCTTTAGTAATATGATGACCTCCACCAAAATTAACCCATTTTATATTTTTAATAAATTTTGAAAATTTAGCCTCAAAAGCATTTAACACAAGCTCTAAAGAATACGCACTTTCTTCACACAAAGCATGAAAATGAAGCCCACTTAAAGCGCTTAAATCTTCATTTTCAAAATCAATTGCACGAATTCCTAATCTTGAAAATCTGCCACAAGGATTATAAAGTTCTTTTGGGGCTACTGAAAGCTCTGGATTGCAACGCAAACCAAGAGACTTTTTACTTGCTTTGTCTTTAAATTTTTTAAACTGATTAAAAGAATTAAATACTATATGGTGTGAAAGATCTATGATTTCATCTATTTCATCATCTTTAAAAGCAGGTGAAAAAGTATGAATTTCTTTGTTCATATATTCTTTTGCAAATTTAGCTTCCCAAAGCCCACTGCAAGTACAACCTGATAGATACTCACCCACTATATCCATAGCACTTGAAAAAGCAAAACCCTTTAGAGCAAGCAAGACTTTTGCTCCACTTTGCTCACTCACTTTAGCCAAAAGCTCACAATTTTTTCTAAGCTTGTCTTCTTCTAAAATATAAGCAGGAGTTTGAAAGTCTTTATCTAAATGATTTTTAATTAGCATTATTTGTCCTTAATTTTTTGATTTAAAACCACTTGTATAACAAATCATATTAAAATTATATCTTGTTTTTATAATTTACAATCATTAATCAAACAATAGCTATAATCAAAATCCAAATCAAA
This sequence comes from Campylobacter sp. IFREMER_LSEM_CL2090, assembly GCF_025771865.1. Classification (NCBI taxonomy): domain Bacteria; kingdom Pseudomonadati; phylum Campylobacterota; class Epsilonproteobacteria; order Campylobacterales; family Campylobacteraceae; genus Campylobacter; species Campylobacter sp. IFREMER_LSEM_CL2090. The sequence goes on along the minus strand of NZ_JAKMRA010000006.1, from coordinate 52,268 downwards.
ATTAATTTAGGAGTAAAAATTTAATGGATAGAAGGTTATTTTTAAAATTTAATGCTTTAGGCTTAGCAAGTATTAGCAGCGCTTATGCAATGGGGGATCATTCTCATCATAATATACACTCAAAACATACACAAAAAGATACAAAAGAAATCGATACTTCTTTTATCAAACTAGAAAATCCAAACATTAAACTACTCGATGAAAAAGACTTTCCTAGCGGACAAACATTAGCAAATTTAAAACTTCTAAAAAACACAAGCACAAAGAAAAATTTCTTTAGATCAAGTATAGAAATCAAAGAAAGTCAAATAGAGCTTGTTAAAGGTAAAAAAACAAAATGCTTTACTTACAATGGCTCTATACCTGGACCTAAAATAGAAGTTTATGAAGGTGATACGGTTGAAATTTTGGTAAAAAATAGTTTAAAAGAGCCAACTACTATCCACTGGCATGGACTTGACATACCACCTGAGCAAGATGGCAACCCACACGATCCTATCATGCCTGGTAGAGAAAGAATTTATCGCTTTAAACTTGGAGAAAATTCAGCAGGAACCTACTGGTATCATCCACACCCACACTACACCACAGCAAAGCAAGTTTATAAAGGCTTAGCAGGGGTATTTGTAGTAAAAGCCAAAAAAGACGCGTTGTCGCATTTACAAGAACAAGATTGGGTGATTAGTGATTTGCGTTTAGATGAAAACGCACAAATTCCTGATAATAATTTATTTGATTGGCTAAATGGTAGAGAAGGAAATTTAGTTCTTATCAATGGACAATTAAAACCAAAAATAACACTTGACAAAGCTCAAAGAATTCGTATTTATAATTTTTGTGCGGCAAGATATTTAAATTTACGCATTAAAGGTGCTAAATTTATTTTAGTAGGAACTGATGGAGGACTTATAGAAAAAGGTGTTGAATTAGATGAATTATTTTTAAGTCCTGCTTCAAGAGTAGAAGTGCTAATCAAAGCAAGTAAGGGTGAATTTAAACTTGAAAGTACTTATTATGACCGCGATAAAATGCTTGTTAAAGAAGAACCTTACACTCTTATGTTAGCTAATCTTAAAGTAGAAAAAACTATAGAAAACATACCTGAAAAGCTACGAGAATTTCCACCTTTAAAAGAAGCTACAAGCTTTAAAGAAGTGATTATGAGCGAAGATCATATGCAAATGCATGGTATTAGTAAAAAAAGTGAAGAAGAAATCAAAAAAAGCCTTGCCTCTATGTTTTTAATCAATGGTAAAACATTTGATATGAATAGAACGGATTTAACCTCAAAATTAAATGAAGTAGAAGAATGGGTAATAAAAAACAAATCGCATATGGATCATCCTTTCCATATACATGGAACACAATTTGAACTCATATCTTCTAATTTTAAGGGTAAAATAACAAAAGCAAAATTCAGAGCATTGCAAGATACGATTAATGTAAGACCTGGAGAAGAATTGAAACTTAGAATGAGTCAAAAATTTACCGGTATTAGAATGTTTCACTGCCATATTTTAGAGCATGAAGATCTTGGAATGATGGGAATTTTAGAAATAAAAGAATAAAGGTAAAAAAAATGGTAAAAGTTGAATTTCTAGGGCCAATTAACAAAGAAAGCTTAGAACTAAATGTAAGCAATCTTAAAGAATTAAAAGCAATTTTAGGACAAGATGAAAGCTTAAAAGAATGGCTTGAACTTTGTGCAGTTGCTTTAAATGATGAAATGGTTTTTGATGATAAAACTACCTTAAAAGATGGGGATAAAATTTGCTTATTACCACCGGTTTGTGGAGGATGAGTTATGTTTGAATTACACCAAGGAGCCTTAGAAATTCCTAGCATTTATGCTAGATGGTATGAATATGCTAAAGATAAAAACTGCGGAGCTTTGATCACATTTTGCGGTATAGTGAGGGCTGAAGATGAGATTGAGGCTTTAAGTTTTGATATATATGAGCCTTTATTAAAAACTTGGTTTGAAAAATGGTGCCAAAAACTTGCAAATAAAAATGTAAGTTTGATGTTTGCTCACTCTATCGGCGAGGTTAAGGTGCATGAGAGTTCTTATTTTGCTGGGGTTTTAAGCAAGCAAAGAAAATTAGGACTTAAGTTAATTAATGATTTTGTAGAAGATTTTAAAGCAAGCGCACCTATATGGAAATATGATATCATTAATGGCGAAAAAATTTATGCCAAAGAACGCTCTTTGAAACTTCAAGGAGCAGGAATTTTAAGCACTAAGGACTAAAATGCTAACTTCTTATAGCCAAAGTTTAGACATACTTCATTCACACATACAAGCATATGAAAAGATAGAAAACATCGCTTTAACACAGTGCTTAGATAGAATTTTAGCCATAGATATCAAAGCTTCTACTAACAACCCTCAATTTCCTACTGCTTCTATGGATGGCTATGCGATTAAATTTAGCGAACAAGATGAGCCTTTGTCTATCATAGGCGAAGTGCCTGCCGGAATTTTCCCAAGCTTTAAAATACAAAATAAAGAATGTGTTAAAACCTTTACAGGCTCTTTGATGAGTGAAGGTTGTGATACCTTAGTGCCTGTGGAAAAAGTTGAGGTTAAAAACGGTGTGGTTTATATAAAAGAAAAAGTTCCACAAGGCTTTGCTGTGAGAAAGGTGGGCGAAAGCTACACCAAGGGCGAAATTTTACTCACTAAAGGCACAAAACTAGGTTATAGCGAAATAGCACTTTTGGCTGAGCTTGGATATTTTCACATTAGTGTTTTTGCTAAACCTATCATAGGCGTGCTAAGTAGCGGAAGTGAGATCAAAGACTTAGGCGAAAGCTTAGAACACCCTGCACAAATTCGTTCATCAAACCATGTAGCCATAGCTAATATGGCAAAAAAACTTGGTGCTGAAGCTAGAATTTTTCCACTTTTAAAAGATGATATGCAAAAAACCCCAAGTGTTTTAAAGCAAGCACTTAATGCGTGTGATATTTTAGTTACCACTGGTGGAGTTTCCATGGGGGATTTTGACTTTTTAAAGCAAGCTGTTAAAGAGTATGAAATCATCTTAGATAAAGTCGATGTAAAACCTGGCAAACACATCAAAATAGCCAAATTTGAAGATAAATTCATCTTTGCTCTACCGGGTTTTCCATACTCGGCTATGGTAATGTTTAATTTATATGTAAGAGAACTTTTAAATGCTTGGCTTTTACAAGAAAAAGACTATATATTTAAAGCATTTGCAAATACTGACTATAAGAAAAAAAGTTCACATTTAGAATTTGTAGCTTGTAATGTAGAATTTAAAGATGGAAAAATTTATGCCAATTTAAAAGGCAAAAAACAAGGCTCAAGTGCTATCATCAACAACCTTAACCACAAAGCTGCATTAATGATAGCACATGATGATATAAAAGAAAATGATTTAGTGGATATTGTTTTAATGCCTTGATTTTAAATGAGAGCTCATGATTCTCCCTTTTTCATCATAAACTTTAATCTTATCTCCCTCTTCCACGCTAACACTAGATGCTGTAAATCCTATTAAAATAGCATCTATTTTAGCGGGTATAAATTTAGAATACAACTGTTTATCGCCATCGTAAACTCTCAAAAAAGAACCATCAATTTTAGCTGAAGTAATAGCCATTTTCTTTCCTTATGTGCTAATTTATAGCATAATTATATCAAAACATAGAAACAATATATTACATATTGTAATTTTTACTCTATCAAAAAATCCCTTTTCTAAAAAGTCCTAAAAGTTTTGTATTAATGTAATAATTATTTCTACCTATTTTAACACATTCTAAAACCCCTAATTTTTCACAAATTTTAAGATATTTTGAAGCACTCTGTCTTGAAATATCTAGTTTTTTTATTAAAAAATCTATTTTTGTATAAGGGTGAGAAAACAAAAGTTCCACAAAATCTTTACTATAAAAATTTGTTTTATTTTGCAAAATATCACTTACATCGTTCATCATTTTTTCTATTATAATGATAGTTTCAATTGTCTTTATGGCAGTTTGCTCTACACCTTTTAGTATATATTCTATCCATTCTAAAACAGCACCTTCATCGCGTACTTTTTGCAAAAGAGTGTAATATTCATCTTTATTTTTAACTATATAAGCACTTAAATATAAAATAGGCAAATCCAAAAGCCCTTTATACACTAAATAAAGTATATTTATAATCCTACCTGTTCTACCATTTCCATCATAAAAAGGATGTATACTTTCAAATTGATAATGAATAATTGCCATTTTTACTAAAAAATCAAGTTCATCTAGAGTATCATCGTTAATGTATTGCTCTAAATTTTTCATAAGTTTTTGTATATCATCAAAATTTTGTGGTGGTATATGCTTGATTTCACCTGTAATAGGATTTTTGAGCATGGTTCCACTTTGTTTTCTAAAACCTGCATTATTCCCTTCTAACCTTTTTTGAATTTCTAAAATATGAGCATTTCTTAATAATTGCTCTTTTTTTAAAAGCTCATATCCTTTTTTTAAAGCATTTTCATAGTCTTTTACTTCTTTTGTTGCCCTTGTGAGTTTCTTTTCATCAATTTTAGATAAAAAAAGCTCATCGTGAGTAGTAATAATATTTTCTATCTCACTTGAATCTTTAGCTTCTTGCAAAATTAAAGCATTGATTAAAATATTTGGGTTTGGAATGCTTTTACTAAGTCCATTTAATTCGGCTAATTTTCTTGAAGCTTTGATGATAAGGTTATAAATATTTGCGTTTAATTTTATATCTAAAGGTAGTTTTGGCGGTATAAACTCTTTCATGTTTTTTCCATATGTTAAAATTTATAAAATTTTTTAACATTATAAAAAAATATGTTAAAAAAATCAAAAATTTTTAACATATTAATTCTACACACCTTTAGTATAGTATCTTACTTTATTTTCCCTATTGCAATAAAAACCTAGCTTTAATATAATTTCAAAAACCACAAAGGAGAGAAAATGGACTCAAAAATCTTTTTAGAAAATGGTCGTGTTAAAAGTAAAGGTTATGCTATGCTTAGCAAGGATTCTAAATTCACACCTTTTGAATTTACACGCCATAAAGTAGGTAAAAACGACATCTTAATCGCTATCAAGTACGCAGGAATTTGCCATAGCGACATACACACTGCAAGAAGCGAATGGGGCGAAGCAACCTACCCTTGTGTACCTGGGCATGAAATAGCAGGAGAAGTCATCGCAGTGGGTGAAAATGTGAGTAAATTTAAAGTAGGTGATTTTGCTGGGGTTGGGTGCATGGTCAACTCATGTGGGGAGTGCGAAGCATGCAAAAAATCTCAAGAGCAATTTTGCGAAAATGGTAAAACCATCTACACTTATAACTGCAAAGATGTATTTCATGATAATGAAAACACCTATGGAGGCTACTCAAACAACATCGTAGTAAGTGAAAAATTTGCTATCAATGTACCCAAAAATGCTCCACTTGAAAAGATAGCACCTTTACTTTGTGCAGGTATTACTACCTACTCACCGCTTAAATTTTCAAACATCAAAGAAGGCTCAAGTGTAGCCGTAGCAGGGTTTGGTGGGCTTGGTATGATGGCAGTAAAATATGCTGTAAAAATGGGGGCAAAAGTAAGTGTTTTTGCAAGAAATGAAAACAAAAAAGCGCAAGCTCTAGCTATGGGAGTGAGTAATTTTTATACTAGTACAGATAAAAGTGCGGTAAAAGAAAGATTTGACCTCATCATCTCTACTATACCAACCCCTTATGATCCGCTAGCTTATATAGATTTGTTAAAATTTGGTGGTGAGATGGCTATAGTAGGATTACCTCCGCATGAAGTAAGTCCTAGCATTAACATCATTCACTTTGTACATAAAGCAGGTAAAAAAGTATATGGCTCGCTTATTGGGGGCATTAAAGAAACTCAAGAAATGCTTGATTTTTCTTTAGAACATGGAATTTATCCTGAAATTGAACTCATCAAACCAAGCGAGATTGACAAAGCTTATGAAAACCTCACTTCAGGAAAAGCCAAATTCCGCTATGTAATCGATATGAGTGAGCAGGATTAATACTCATCAAAAATCACATCACTAGTATCAAAACCTCTTTGCTTGGCTATTTCAAGCAAAGAGTTTATTTGCTCTTTTGCTAAAATCTCTCTTGATAAAATCCAAAGATATTTTTTATCAGGACTACCTACGATAGAAACTTGATAATTTGTATCAATGTAAATAATCTCATAATTTGGCTTGTTAAAAACATTCATAAAAATACTAAATTTAACCGCTAAAGATCTTGGAGATTTTACCCTAGCTTTGCCATTTGCTTGAGAGATTTCTCCATTTTCTTTTGTGCATATATTTTTAACTTTGATTATAGGTGTAGAGCCTTCATACTCTAGCTCATATTCTGCCTTGGCACTTTTGCAAGTTTTTTGAAAAAAAGCAGGTTTTCTAGCCATTTCTAGCCATGTGCCCATGTATTTTTCTAAATTTATACCATCTAATAATTCTATCATTTTTCTTCCTTTTGGTTTACCTCACCCCAATCACACATTGCTTGTAAAATAGGGATTAAACTTTGACCTTTTTTAGCAAGGCGGTATTCTACTTTTGGAGGGATTTGTGGGTATTCTTTACGCGTGATTAAATCATCATTTTCAAGCTCTCTTAAAGTATGTGTTAAAGTCTTAAAAGAAATATTGCCAAGATATCTTTTAAGTTCATTATATCTTACTACTTCATAACGAAATAAACAATATAAAACACTCATCTTATACTTTCCCGAAATCAAAGATAAAGTATAATTAAATCCGCATTCCGTAAAATAGCACTTTTCTTCCATATACTTTCCTTTTATATAGCATCATGCTTTTTTATATTATAATCCAAAATCATTTTTTATCAAAATGAAAACAAATTAAAAATGGTTTCGATGTATTTCATCACAAATCTTATCATTGCTGCTATTGTTGGTGGGGCATGCAGGGCTGCGCTTCATTTATGGAAAAAGAAAAAAGAAAAAGATAGTAGTGAAAAATAATATGTGAAGCAAAATGCTTCACATATATCTATACTAATTGTCTATCATTTTTATGATATTTTAAAATACCCTCTGCACAACGATAAGCCAAAGCTCCAACTGTATCAGTAGGATTATATCCGCTATTGTGCTGAAAATTTCCTGCACCCACAACAAAAAGATTATCCATATCCCAATGTTGCAAATAAGTATTAACAACACTTGTTCGAGGATCAGCACCCATAGTAGTTCCACCCGTATTATGTGTAGATTGATAAGGCACAATACTATAATCTTTTAAATAAGTTCCTTTTTTAATTGATCTCACTCCTTGCATTTTTTTAGCTACTTCAGCTGTTTTATCTGTTATAAATTTATGCAAAGCACGATCTTGATCTGTAAAATTATAAGTAAGTCTTACAAGTGGCGTTCCAAAAGCATCTTTATAGGTTGGATCTAAACTCAAATAGTTACTTTTATGTGGTAAAGATGCGCCTTGCCCTCCCACTGTAATGGCTCTTGTAAAATTATAGTTTAAAGCTTTTTTAAATTCAGCTCCCCAACTTGGAGTTCCTTTTGGCAGAGGAGCTGATTGGATAGGGCGATTTCCAAGTTGCACACTATAAATCATAGCTCCGTGTAAAAACTTCTCTTTTGAGTGATCAAAATTATCCCCATTATAATCATCGCAAGTTGTACCCAAAGCACCTGAACCCATATATGTATTAAATTGCTCATCAAAAAATGCTGTTGTTCCCATATTGATTTGATAACAATAGTTTTTACCTAAAGTACCTTTGCCTGTATTTGGATCGTATTGCTCACCTATACCACTTACCATTAAAAGCTTAGCATTGTTAAACATATAGCTTGTAAGCACTACAATATCTGCTGGCTGAATATACTCTTTCATAGTTCTAGTATCTACAAACCTAACTCCTGTAGCTTTGCCATCTTTTTTTAGTATTTCTATAACATTACTATGAGTTCTTATAGTATATTTTCCTGTACTCATGGCTTTAGGTATGACAGTATTAATAGGACTAGCCTTAGCACCATACTCACAACCAAAACGCTCACAATAAGCACAATATTGACATGGGGCTAGATCTTGACCATCTGGATTAGTATAACCGCCTTTTGAATTAGCCGCAGGTAATCTAAATGGATGTAATTTCATTTCTTTTGCAGCTTTTTCGAAGCGTTTAAGCATTTTAGTATTTTCTAAAGGTTCTTGCGGATAAGGACTTGATCTAAACAAACCCATTTTTTCAGCAAGCGGGTTTTCTTCTCCACAAATTCCACAGATTTTTTCAAACTTATCATAATAAGGTTCCATATCTTTATAGGTTAAACCCCAATCTTGCAAAGTATAATCATCGCCTAATTTATTGCCATATCTTTCAAAACTTTTTGTTTTAATCTCAAAATCATAAGGTAAAAATCTAAAGGTCCAACCATTCCAATGAACCCCTGCACCACCAACATTACTTCCAAGTAAAAAAGATCCCATTTTTCTATATGGTAAGGCTAAACCATTGACATTATGGCGAAAAGTTACTGTATCTTTTGAACAATCTTGCATTAAACCATAGTTAATACCATATCTCCACTCATCATGAATCATTGCAAAATTTTCCGTAGTTTGCATCATACCACGCTCTAAGCTCAAGACAGTCAAGCCAGCCTTGGTAAGCTCTGCTGCAACTATACCACCTGTCCAACCAGCCCCTACTGTTACCACATCTACTTTTTTTAATACTTCTACCATAATTTATCCCTCCATATCAGCTAAGCTCATAGGCTCTATGTCAAAAAACTCATCGCTTGTAATCTTGTCAATATAACTCATTTGAGCACCAGGATATTGCATCATTCTCCATCCATTTTTATTATCATTACCACCATAAATTGGATCAGACAAAACTCCAGCTATTGTCATATCTCTTAAAAGAGTAAAAAATTCAGAAGATTTAAATCCTATGAAATCGATTTTATTTTTTTCTAAATCAACTAAAATTTTATCTTGATCAACTCCTTTTAAAGATGAAAAAGTTTTTTTATAGCGCTTTTGAGATATTATTTCCAAAGCTTTAACACCCTCTAAGAAAATCTCATTGCGTTTCATTGGGGTTTGATAACCTTGCTCGGCAATTCCTTCTATAAATGGTCCTTGTAAGTATTCTCTATCATTATAACCATAAGCTGAAGCTAATTGATTATCAATAAAATAAGGCACACCTAAGCCTATAGCACCATCACCTTGCTCATCTTTTGGATAAATTCTCTCACATGCTGCACTTAGATTATCAAAATCGGTCTGCACTTGAAAAAACATTTTTCCTCTTATTTTATTTGAGCTTCCTTGTGCTTTCTTGTGTGCATGAGTTAATTCTGCAGCATGCAATATAGCTCCACCACTCATAGTACTAGCAGCAACCACACCGCCACCCAAAAGACTTAATTTAAAAAAATTTCTACGATCAATGACATTATCTTGCATATCTTCCTCCTTTTTATTGACAATATCAAATCATATCAATTCTATTCCTTGATTTTTTAATATAGTCTTAAATAAAAAAAATAATACTATTTTTGTATTATTTTAAAAAAATCAATCATAAAAAGTAACATATTTGTTTTAAACTTTCTTATAATATAGTATCTTACATAAACTTCGGCATTGAAATATAGTTATAGTTAAATTATAATTTTAAAAAACATAAAAAGGAAAAATATGCAAAAAGTATTATTATTAAATGGTGCAAAAGAATTTGGACACTCCAAAGGAAGACTAAACACAAGCTTGCATGAGCTTGCACTTAAGACTTTACAAGAACTTGGTTTACAAACCCAACAAACACACATAGATCAAGGTTATAACACAAACGATGAGGTAGAAAAAATTCTAAATGCTGATGTTTTGATTTGGCAAATGCCTGGTTGGTGGATGGGAGAGCCTTGGATAGTGAAAAAATACATTGACGATGTTTTCACAGCAGGACATGGAGTGTTTTATAAAAACGATGGTAGAAGTCATAATGAACCTACTAAAAATTATGGCACAGGTGGGCTTTTAAAAAATAAAAAATACATGCTTTCGCTAACTTGGAATGCTCCAATGCAAGCTTTTGATGATGAGAATGAATTCTTTAATGGAGCCGGAGTTGATGGAGTGTATTTACACTTTCACAAAGCACATGAGTTTTTAGGAATGAGTGCTTTGCCTACTTTCATAGCAAACGATGTAATCAAAAATCCTCAAGTACAAGAATATTTCACAAATTATAAAGCGCACTTAGAAAAAATTTTTAAAGCTTAGAAATTTGGGATTTGATGCTAGAAATCATTGATTTTTTAGCCTCAAATTCACTTTTTAAATTCAAAATAATCTGTCTTTTAGTCTCAATAAAATCAACAAAACTTTGCATATAATTTTTATAAATTTTTAAAACTACAGGCTTATTTAAAAGCAAATCTTCAAATTCATATACATTAAGCTCGGTTAATACTCTTTGATGTACTTCACTTGCTTTAGGATGATACAAGCTAAACTCAGTGCTATCAAGCTCGTAAAATTCTTTACTTGCATTCATTTTAGTACTAAAAAATCCCAAAGTAAGTTTAGTAGCACTTTCATAATTTGCCAAAGCCTTTAGATTAAGCTTTTCTAAAAATAGATCAAGTTCAAGTTGGCTTTTAAACAATAATTGTTTAAAATCTTTTAAAAAAAGTTCTTCACTAGCACTAGCAAAGCTTCTAAAACTAGCAAATTCTTTTTCACTTTCTAAGGCATTTTCTTTTTGTAAATTTGAAAATTGAGCCTTAAAAAGCAAAATTTGCTCTTCTAAATGAGTAAAAAATAAGGAAAAATCATCTTTAATTTGACTAAATTCTAAAGCGATTTCATTTTTTAATATTTTAAATTCCTTATTCATTGCTTCAGAGTTATAAAACATAGCCAAAAACGCATCATCACTTGAAAGATATGGTGCTTTATAAGCAACTTTTTCATAAAGATTTTTCTTAAATAAACCCTTAGCTTCTTTATAATAACTACTATCTTTTTCTTTGATAAATTTTAAAATTTCTTGAGCAATTTTTTCTCCAACAAGTTTTAATTTATCTAAGCAATTATAATTTAAAATTTTGATTTTTTGCTCTAGCTTGCTTGTTTTGAAAGTTTGCAAAATAGTATTAAATTTAAGCTCTAATTGCTCTAGCGCATTTTGAAATAAATCATATTGATTTGACAAAAGCTCGCATAAATTACTAAGTTTTTCTTTAATAAAATCTTTTTTAATGCACTCATAATCAAGTTCTTTTAAATACTCATAAAGCAAAGGTAAATTTGACTTTTGCAAATCAAATTTTGCTTCTTTGCATGAAATTGCGATGATTTTTTCAAAATACTTATCAAAAACTAAATGTGCATAATTTAAAACATTTTCTAGCTCATCTTGACTTAACTTGTCTTTTTGATTAAGCACGCAAATTCCACCACGCTCTAAAAGCTTAGCATTTGCCTTTATAGCATCTTCTTCACTTTTTTTACCTGCATTATCAATCAAACTAAGCCAAATAGCACTATGCATAAAAGAAAGCTCTTTAAAAGTAGTTAGCGTATCGGTGGTGTTTGCATTTAAACCTGGGGTATCTATAAGTGTGATATCTTTTAAAAGTTCAATAGGCGCAAAAAGGTGCAAACTTTTAGTTTCTTTTAACTCATTTCTTTGATCGCTAAATTTAGAAAGTTCGTCTATATCAACAATCTCATCACTGCCATCTTCATATTCAACTCTTAAAAAATACTCCTTAGCATAGCGTAAAAAAGTAGGCTTAAAAGTCACTGGCACCACGCCTGTTGGCAGGCATTCTTTTTGTAAAATTAAATTTAAAAGCGTAGATTTACCACTAGAAAATTGCCCTATAATGGCCACATTAATGGCTCTTTTATAGCTAGCTATAATCATTTCAAGATCTTTTAAAAAGACATCATTTAAATGCAAACTCGGTTCTAAAAATGCATTTTTGATTGCTAAAATCTTTCCTTCAAAACTATCATCAAAGCTTTTACAATAAGCATTTTCATAAGCTTTTAAAAATTCATTAATCAAATCATTTTGCATTTAAAAGCTCCGTTTTTAAAGTCTTTAAACTTTGTAATTTTGTATTATTTTTTTCTAAAAGTTCTTTGGAGTTTTGCTCGTTTTGTTCTATTTGTAAAATCAAGTCTTTTAAGTCTTTGATTTGCTCTTCTTGTTCTTTTTCGTATAAATTTAAACTAAATTCTAAATTAGTAAAAAATTCTTGATTATTTTTTAAATCTAGAGCGATTTTTTCTATATTGAATGTTTGTAATTTTTCTAAAATTTGATTTTCTAAAGAGCTTTCTAATTTATAAATATCTTGCGTGGATTCTAAATTTTTTAAAAGTCCTGCTTTTAATGCCATAAAAAGATCATTGGTAAAAATGCTTTCTATTTTTGTTTCAACCTTACTTTTAAAATCATCACAATTTTGCTCTAAAATAGCTTTTAAAAAATCATATTTCACACTTAGTGTGGTTTTAAGCTCATTAATTTTATACTCACTTTGCTGTTTTAGCTCTCTTAAAAGATCAAAAATTCCATCTTTTAAAGTCATATCAATGATAGTATTTAGTCTTTGAGTGTTGTTTTTGATTTTATTATTTTGATTATATTTTAGCTCATCTATAAGTTTTTCTTTTAATTTCTTAGCTAGTAAATGCAAAAGTGTTAAAATCTCTTGAGTATTTTCATCTTTTGTGCTAAAAATAGCACTTAGCTCTGCTTTTACTTGCATTAATTTTTCTTTTTTTGCTTTAAAATCATTGATAATAGTTTGATTTTGCTTATCAAGCTCAAAGCTTTCATAATTTAGCATTTTATTAGAAAATTTAATTTTTTCTTCTATTTTTTCTAAATGTAATAATAATTCTTTTTTATAAGCACTTAGAGCAATTTTGTTTTTATCATATAAGCTTTTAGCTATAAGTTCTTCTAGTGTTAAAATATTACTTTGTTCTAAATTCCCACCTTTTTTTTGATAAAAATCATTAGCTAATTTTGAAGAAATACACACAAAATCTAAATTATCTAATAATTCTTGGCTAAGCTGCTTTTGTACTAAATTTTCTTTGAGTTTATTTTTAGTATAGCTAATTACTTCTTGCAAGTCTTTTTGACTAAGCAAGTCAGCCTTAGTAAGCACAATCAAAAGCTTACTTACCCTTGAAGTTAGCAAACATTCTATAATAAAATCACAATCTTTTTGACTAAGACTTTGAGAAGCATTCATAAGGTGAATTAAAAAGTCAGCCTTGCTTATATAATCTTTTGTTAAAAGTTCTCTTTGGATAATAACATCATCAAGTCCTGGAGTATCAACTATACAAACATTATCTTTTAAAAAATCAAGCGATGAAAAAAGCTCTATTTTTTTAATAAGTGCTGAGATTTTGTTTTTTGCGCTAGTATAATTTTTTAATTCTTCAATTTTTATTTCTATATTTTTATTTTCTTTTTCAAGATATTCATTTAGATTAAAATTTTGCTCGAGTTGTTTTATAAGTTCTTGCATGTCTTGATTATCTTTAGAGCTTTTTAAAATATCTTGCCATTCTTCATCATTCCAAAAATATATCTTAGCTTTTTGGTCTTTGCCGTATTTTAAAACACTCAAATTTGCAGTTTCAGGCACATTAGATACACCTAAAAAATCTTTTTTTAAAAGTGCATTTAGCATGCTTGATTTACCTGCATTTACCACACCCGTTACCGCGATAGAAAAATCAATATTACCAAATTTAACCAAAGCTTCTTGTAAGAGTTTTTGAGCTTTTTCATCCTCGCAAAGCTCTTGTAAGTTTTGATTAATGAGATCTAGTGTTTGATGTGAGTTTTTAACTTCTTGCTTGTAATCTTTTTGAATAACTTTTTGCCTAGATACAAAAGCACATATTAAAGTATTATTGGTGATTTTTTGAAGTTTTTCCAAAGCTTTTAAAAGCTCGTTTTTGTCTAAAATTCCCAAATTTAAAGCATTAATAAAACAAACCTGTGCATACTGTATACCATAAAGATCTAAGCGTAAATTTAAACTTTTCATCAAATTTTTAAATTCATTTAAAGCGCTAAATCTTTCATAATTATCAAGATTAGTACTTAAAAGAATTGCTGCTTTTTGAGCATCAATTAAACTTTCATCAAAAAGTGTATTTGTATCAAGATAAACACTATGATTTTGCCAAATTTGTTTTAGTAAGGTTTTAAGTGCCCCCTTTTCTTGGGGGCTAGGATTATTTGTTTCTTTGAGCGACAAGCTGTCTTCTCATATAAGCAATTTTACTTTGTAAAGGTAGTTCTTTTGGACAATTATCTTCACATGCAAGTAAAGACATACATCCAAATACACCATCATCATCGCCCACTAATTCATAAAAATCCTCTATAGTTCTGTGATCATGTGGATCTTGTAAATATCTAGCTGTTCTTAAAAGCCCAGTAGCTGCGATAAAGTCAGGTCTCATCAACTTAGTCGCACAAGAAGCAACACAAATTCCACACTCTATACAACGATCAAGTTCAAAAGTCTCATCAGCAACTTCTGGCTCAATACGCTCTTCAAGTTTAGAAATATCTGTTTCTTTTTCATTATGCACCCAGCTTTCAACGCGCTTACACATACCATCAAACCACTCACCTGTATTAACACTCAAATCTTTAATATGTCTAAATGCAGGCAAAGGCATAAGCTCTATAACGCCATCTGGATAGTCTTTTGTCAATGTTTTACAAGCAAGTTTTGGCTTACCATTGATCATCATAGCACAGCTTCCACAAATCCCTGCTCTACATACAAAGTCAAAACTCAAATCCGCATCCATTTTTTCTCTGATTTGAGTTAAGCACACAAAAATCGTCATAAATGGAGTTTCTTCAAGCTCATAAGTAACAAAATGAGGCTTAGAAATTTTACTTAATGGATTATATTTAAATGCTCTTATTGTTAATTTTCTACTCATAATCAACTCCTATTCTTTGATTTGGCGCTTTAAATTTAGCTTGCAATTCATAAGGCATTAAAGCATGTTGAATTTCATATCTACCTTTGCCTTCTGCTTCCATTTTTTCACGGATCGCATCAACCTCAGCTTGGCGTTTTTCACTTAATGGGTTTTCAATGATATTTCCTTTAGCACCATAACCTCTAAATGCAGGTGGGATTTCCATTTTCATAATGTCAAGATCTTCATACTCAACTCTAGGCATACTTTCACCTTCTACCCAGTAAGTATTTGTTCTTTTCATCCAATTTAAATCATCTCTTTTTGGATAATCTTCTCTATAATGAGCCCCACGGCTTTCTGTTCTTAAAAGTGCACCATAAGCAACACATAAAGCAATTTTTAGCATTCTTGGAACTCTGTAAGCTTCTTCAAGCTCTGGATTTGCACATTTTAATTCTTTATCATGCACTTTTAGATCAAGTGATTTATGATATAACTCTTCAAGTTCTTTAACCGCTTCTTCAAGACCTTGACCTGTTCTAAAGATAGCTACTTTTTCCCACATAATGTCTTTCATTCTGTTTTTGATTTCAAATACATCATGTTTTCCTTCTTTACTTACAAGAGATTTTAAATAATCATACTCTTTAGAAAGGAAAGATTTAACGATGTTTGTATCAATTTCTGAACCATTTTCTTTACAATATTGTGCAAAATAATCCCCTACGATCATACCTGCAACAACAGTTTCTGAACATGAATTTCCACCCAAGCGGTTAAATCCGTGCATGTCCCAACAAGCTGCTTCACCACATGCAAAAAGACCATTTAGCCATTGACTTTCACCGGTTGGTTTTGTTCTAATACCACCCATTGAGTAATGTTGCATAGGTAAAACTGGTGCCCAGCCTTTTGGACCCTCATCAGCAGGATCAATACCATTAAATGTTTTACAAATATCTTGAACATCGCGAAGATTTTTTTCAACATGAGCACGACCAAGGATAGAAATATCAAGCCATAAATGATCTCCATAAGGGCTTTTTACCCCTTTTCCTTTTCTAATATGCTCCATCATTCTACGACTTACAACATCCCTACTTGCAAGTTCTTTTTTCTCAGGCTCATAATCAGGCATAAAGCGGTAACCATCAACATCTCTTAAGATACCACCATCACCTCTACAACCTTCAGTTAGTAAGATACCACTTGGCACGATTGGAGTTGGATGAAATTGCACTGCTTCCATATTTGAAAGTCTACAAAGTCCAGTTTCAAGTGCAATAGCAGCTCCTGTTCCCTCACAAATAACAGCATTTGTAGTTTGTTTATAAATTCTACCATAACCACCTGTTGCAATCATAGTTCCTCTAGCAACATAAGCAATTAATTCTCCATTAGTTAAATCTCTAGCAATAGCTCCTAAACATTTTTTACCATCATGAATTAATCTTACTGCTTCCATTCTATCAATGATTTTAACTTGATGTTTAATCGCTTCATTTGCCACACCATATAACATACAATGCCCTGTTGCATCAGCTATATAACATGTTCTCCATTTTTTAGTACCACCAAAGTCTCTTGCATTTATAAGACCATGCGCTTCTTCTTTTTCTTCGATAGTAGTTTTTTGAGCGTTTATAACAACAGTTCTAGGTCCTTTTGTAACTCTAGTCCAAGGCACACCCCAAGCAGCAAGCTCACGAACCGCTTTTGGAGCAGTTTGCGCAAACATTCTAGCTACTTCTTGATCACAGCCCCAGTCAGATCCTTTTACTGTGTCAGCAAAATGCACATCTTCATTATCACCTTCGCCTTTTACACTATTTCCTAAACTTGCTTGCATACCACCTTGTACAGCAGCTGAGTGAGATCTTTTAACTGGACAAATACTTAATAAAGTTACACTCTGACCACTTTTTGCAACTTCAATAGCAGCTCTTAAACCTGCAAGACCACCACCAATAACTAAAGCATCACTATATTGTATGTTCATATTTAGCTCCATCATAAGTTTTTACTATTTGTGCTACAGAGTTGTTTTGGTAATTATTAAGACCTATTTTTGCAAAAGCAGCTAAGCTTAATACACCTAAAACTAAGAAGAAAATACTAATAAACCATTTTGCTTTTTTAAGTTTTTTACGACTTTCTTTTGCATCTTTACCTTCAAACCAACCCCATTTTACACATAATCTATATAAACCAATACTTCCATGCAACTCAACACAGATTAATAAGGCAATATAAAATAACCACATAAAATGACTTACCACTCTATCGCCTGACATATCAGCACTGATTTTATCTGCATTAGTTATAACAAAAATCAAATGCGCTGAACCTAGGAAAAACATTACAAAACCAGTTGCAGCTTGAACCCACCATAAAGAAGAATCACCATGATTCATATATTTTAAGTGTGTTCTACAAAGTTGATATTGTCTAAAATTGATAGGAAATTTTCTCATTGCAAGACCTGCATGCACAAAGAAAATCACTAAAACACAGGCGGCTAAAAAAGAAGTGATGTAGCTCATCATAGGGCTATCAATGATAAATTTTAGTTCCAAAAAGTGAACTACTGAATCAAAAAAATCATCACTAACCAAAATGGTAGAAACGAAAAACATATGTGCCCACATAAACAAGCCTAAAATCAAGCCTGTTGCACTTTGAATATAGTCAAGTTTTGCTGGCATTTTGCTTTTTTTGCCATCAACACTCTTGCCTAAAAAACCTTCAATGAGTTGGCTCATATTTACTCCTTTAAAAAGTTGATAATTTATAATATCGGAGCAATTATAGAACTTTTATTCTTAAAAAAAATAAAAATTTATAAATTTTTTTTAATATTTCTTAAATAAAAAGATAAAATTAGTCCTAATAAAAACATTATAATACTTAAAATTTGGCCCATACTCATACCAAAAGCAACAAAGCCTATACCAAAGTCAGGCTCTCTATAAAACTCACAAACAAAACGCGCTAAAGCATAAAAAATTGTATAATAAGCAATAAGCTCTCCATTGTATTTTTTATATTTTTTTATCAATAATAAAATGATAAAAACTATAAAACCTTCTAAAAATGCTTCATAAAGTTGCGAAGGATGACGCAATATCCCATCTACATAAATACCCCAAGGTACATCCGTAGCTCTACCAAATAGCTCTTGATTTAAAAAATTTCCAATACGCCCAAAAATATAACCACATGGCACACTAATAGCAACCAAATCTAAATATTTCCATAAATTTTGTTTATTTTTTTTACAAAAAGCATAAGTTGCTATTAAAAATCCTATAACAGCGCCATGATAACTCATACCTCTAATTCCTACAAATTCTCCATTATAAAAAGGATTAAAAATTTGCCAAGGATGCGTAAGATACCATAAAGTATTTGCATCATAAATTAAAATATAACCCAATCTTGCACCTAAAATTACACCAATTTCAACCCATATAAAATAACTATCAAGCATAGCTTTTGAAATTCCCATATTGTCTTTAATAGCATAGTATTTTGCAACCATTAAAGCAACAAGTAAGGCTAATACATACATAATACCATACCAATGCACTTTTAAACCAAAAATTTCAAAAGCCACTACATCAAAATTTGCATAAATATTTTGCCAAAATTCCATAAAAAAGCCTTTATAATAAAACACATAATATAGCAAAAAATTGTATAATTATAAAAATAACAAGGAGAGAAAATGAAAAAAATATTATTATTTTTTAGCATAATTTTATTTTTAAGTGCTTGCACTGGTAATCAAAAAACTTATTATATTTCTATGCCAAGTTTTAAAAGTTCTTTTGAAGAACATAACAATACAAAAGAAAATAGCCCAAAAGTTAAAATCAATGAAATAGAAATTATTAAAAATACTTTTTATAGTTCTTATTTTGAACAATCTACCCTAAATCAAAGAATCAATAAAAGCCTAGAATTACTAAAAAAACAGCTATTTAAAGATAGTAAAGCACTATTAGAAAGCAAAGGATATACTATAGATAATGAAAATCCTGATTATGTTTTTAATATTACCATCAGTGCTAACTTATATGAGGATAAAGTTACAAGAAATTCAAGTCTTGGAGGCGATAGTGTAGAATCTTCTTTTATGATTATTTTAGAAGCTCAAAGTCATTTAAATAATTTGCATCAAGAAGATACTTTCCAAAGCACAACAAGTTCAGCAAAATTAAATGATCCTATTATTTTAAACTATCCTATAAAAGGTCAAGCAAGTATAGAAAGTTTTAGACAAGTTTATAGTGCTGTCCCAACCCAAGTAAATGAAAGTCTTGCAGCTAGTGCTTTGGAAATTGATAAAGTTTTTATTGCTTTTTACAAAGAAATCACTTCTAGTTTAAAAACCAATATAAAAGAAAACAAGGAAGAATCAAAAGCACAAGAAAATTTAGAAGCTCAAGATATAAAACAAGATAGTAAAAAGGAAGAAAAAATCTCTCCTTATCAAAATAATGAAGTAATTATTTTTGAATAGCTAAAGCATGAAACACTTTGATTCTAAATTTAAGATCAATGTGTTTTTCTTCTGATTTAAATTCAACAGGCGTACTTATTTCTATTAAATTTTTATATCTTTGTAAATCATTTAAAAAAGAATAAAAAGCTTGTGGATTTTTCATCTTTACGCTAACTCCAAATTGATATTTTAAATATTCTTGTCTTTTTTTAATAGGAATAAGATTTATTTTGACATCATCAAAATAATTTTTCATAAAATCCATTAATTCTTTTTGAGAAAATTCCGCATTGATTTGAGCTAAATTTTGCGCGTTTGTACTTTGAAAATCTCTAATAACCTTTTCCAAAGCTTGTAATTCATTTAATGCTTTGGTATTTTGAATTTGTTGAGCGGCTAATCTGGAATGTTCGATTTTATAATCCTTCAAAAAAGGTACAATTAAGAATAAAATCAATATTGCACAAAGTGCAACAAATGAAAAAGAATAAATCAATATCTTTAATATATCAGCTTCTTCTAAGCTCTTATCTTTTTTGTTCATACATTTCCTCTGGTATAGTAATATTTACACTAACAAAGCGATACCACCCATTTTCTAATTGATAATAGCTTGTTTGAGAATTTGAAAAAATACTTCTTAATGGGGCTTCTAACAACAAAGCAAACATTTCTTTAGTAGGTGTAATACCTCTTAAAATAAGCGACCTATCTTCCATTAAAACCTCATCTAAAGATATATTTTTAGGCACTAAAGTAAAAAGGTTTTGAATACTTTTTAATAAAACTTTATTTTTACCATTCTCTCGTTCTTGTTCTAAATCCCCTAAAATCATTTCTGCTTTATTATTTTGTCTTACTAATTCTTGATATTTAAGTTTATTGGAATTAATTTGAGCTATGATTTGAGCCAATTCTTTTTTCTTATCATCAAGTTGCACAGATGCATAGTAGCTTTTAAAAACAACAACAATAAACACCACAAAAATCAAAGACACACTAATACTAGTAAAATAAATCCAAATTCTAGTAAAAAGATTAAAAACTGGTTTTATCTTCGGCTTTATTAAACTATATCTCATAGCTTCAAATCCTTAACTACAAGCTCATTCATCAAATTTAAAGTATCTATAAGCTCTACTTTTGGCTTTATAAAAAGCTCATTTTCTAAATAATCTAGCGAGGTTGCACTAAAACTTTCCTCATCAAAAATTACAATTTCTTCTAAAAAACTATTATCATACAAAGGATTATGATAAAATTCTTTTACACTTGAAATGATGTATTCTATCATTTTCATATCTGAACTAAAATTTTCTAAAGATTCCATAGGAAGCTGTTCTTCATTCTCATCTAAATCTTCAAGCTTATCAAGTTCTTTACTCATCTCTTCTAAACTTTTTAAATCATAATTTTGCTCATTTTCTTCCTCTTGGCTTTCATCATCAATTTGCAAATCAAATTCTTCCTTAATATCATCAAAAAAATCAACTTCGTCATAATTTTGACTAGCTATATTAAAATAACTTCCAAATAATATAATCTCATTTTTACAAATTAACATCGCAACAAAATCATGATATCTATACACATAAAGGCCTATTTTTTCTTCAAAACCTCTATTTGCTATACAATGATAAAGCAAAGAAAAAGGTGAGTAAAGCAAATCTAAACCACCAAAAGCCTCATAATCTTCTTTGTAAGAACTCAAAGATTGATTGGAAATATACAACAAAGCATTATTAAAAGGAATACATTTAACATTATTTGCTTCTACTCCAAAATTAGAAAGCTCTTTAAAATTTGAACTTGGCACAACGCCTTGAGCAATAGGTGTAAAAAAAGTACAAATATAATAAATTTGAAAGTCTTTACTTAAATTTTTAACATATTCTATTGCTTTTTCTTTATCTTCAAAACTTTTTTCAAAAGTATCGACTGGTTGAGATTTTTTCCAAGTATGACATCTTATAATGTATTGTTTTTCATCATAACAAATACAAATTAAAAGCTGTAAAATATACTTTCTAAAAAAAGATAACATGGTGTTTATCCTTTATCTATTTGACTTATCATATCAAATTTTTCTTTTATCAATACTTTAGCTTCTTCTAAATTCAAATTTTGTATTTTGATTTCTTCACTTAATCTATAAGTAATCTTAGAAAAAGGCTTAGGTAAAATCATTTTATCCCAACTTTTAAATTCCCAAAAAGAACTTGCTTCATAATTTAGCAAAAAAAGTGGAGCATTTTTTTTAAAAGCTATCATCACAGAACCATCTGAAACACTATGATAAGGTCCTCTTGGCCCATCTGGAGTGATAATCACATCATCGCCTTGATCTAAAATTTTAAAAGATTGTTTCAATAAAGCCAAGGCACCTTTGCTTGTGCTACCTCTTAAAGTATCCAAACCAAAAAAAGCAATATTTCTAGCAATGATTTCTCCATCTTTATGATGTGAAATCATCACATAAGCTTTTTTTCCTTTAATACCCATTTTACGATAAGCAAAAGGCATTAGAGCAAGACGCCCATGCCAAAAAAGTATCACACATGATCTTTTTGGAAGCTTTTGCCCTAAATAAACCTTTCTACAAGTTAAAAAAATTAGCCATTGTAATAAAAAAATTCCAAAAGCTAAAAGATTAATCTTAAAGGATTTCGCCATTTAACACCATACGCCTAGGATTGGTGATTTTTACTTTTTTCATTTGTCCTAATAACTCTTCACTGCCTTTAACTTGAATCAAAAAGTTATTATCACTTCTACCTGCTACAAAACCTTCACTTCTTAATTCTTCAAATAAAATTTCAAATTCTTTATCTTTTTGTTTTACAATAATTTCATCTAAAATTTCTGTATGTCTTGCTTGTAAAACACTCAAGCGTTTTGAAGCTACATCATCAGGAATTTGATTTGGCATAGTTGCAGCTTTAGTTAATGGTCTTTTAGAGTATTTAAAAGAAAACATTTGCTCAAATCGCACTTTTTCAAGTACATCCATAGTATCTTCAAAATCTTTATCACTCTCACCTGGAAAAGCCACAATCACATCAGTAGAAATACTCACATCTTTACACATAGAACGAAGTTTCAATGCTCTATCTAAATACCACTCTTTAGTATAACCGCGTTTCATAGCTTTTAAAATTTCACTTGAACCACTTTGTAAAGGCATATGCATAGACTTACATACTTTAGAATTTTTAGAAAAAATCTCTAAAAATCTATCATCCATATGCAATGGATGTGGGCTTGTAAAGCGGATACGCTCTAAACCTTCAATTTCACTTAACTTTTCCAAAAGATCTGAAAAATTAATCTTTTCATGAGCATTAGAAAATCTTTTGCCGTAATTGTTAACATTTTGTCCTAGTAAAAAAATCTCTTTAGCACCCTTAGAAACAGCTTTCAATGCTTCATTTTTAATAATCTCAAAAGGTATAGAAATTTCATCTCCTCTTGTGTGAGGCACTATACAATAAGTACAATGTTTATCACAACCTATGGAGATATTAATATAGGTCTTATAAAGGCTATTTCTAAAATCTGCAAAAGCATAATTACTCTCATCAAAATCTATATCATTACCTAAAAATTTTGGAGTATTTACAGCCTTTGTGATTTTAGAAACATTTCTAGCGCCCAAAACAAAATCCACACTAGGAGCACGCTTAAAAATCTCATCTCCCAAATGTGAAGCAGTGCAACCACAAACTCCTATTTTAGCACCATTTTTTTTGATTTTTTCAAAACTTCCAACTTCTGAAAAAAGCTTATGTACAGGCTTTTCACGCACCGAGCAAGTATTGATTAAAATCAAATCTGCTTCTTTTGCATCTTGAGTTAATTCATAATTTTCTTTTTCTTTAAGTTCAGCTATCATATGCTCTGAATCACGCACATTCATAGCACAACCTAAAGTTTGTATAAAAAGTTTTTTACTCAAAGAATATGTACCTCATACATAAAATCTGCATCATCTAAACCATATTTGATTGTTCTATGATAAACACATTTTCCTTTTTTTTCAAAATGCTCTACTAAAGCGATTAATTGCTTATGGGCATTGTCTTTATCAAAATAGAAAAATTTTTGACCTTCTTTATCCACAGCCTTTTCAATACTTTCTAAACTTATACTTTTTGGCTTTTCATCAACAGAGGTTCTTGCTATTTTTAAGTCCATATCATCATCCTCAAGTTTTTTTAATCTGAAATTATAGCAAATTTTACTTTTAATTAAACTTATTAAAGATATAATTTTATTCTTCAAACTTTTAAAATCCAAAATTAAGGTTGTATTGTCATTATGGAAAAAATCACAGATATAATTGAATCCATTGCTAATGAGAAAAATTTACAAATAGAAGATGTAAGAGAAAGAGTTAAAAAAGCACTTATTAATACTGCTAAGAAAATTTATGGTGATAAATACGAATTTTTTGTTGATTCGGGTAAAAATTTGCAACTTTATCAAAAAATCATCGTAGTAGCTGATAATGATGAAAGATTAGAAAATGAAAATGAGCATTTTATCGCTTTAAGTAAAGCAAGGTCTGAAGCTAAAGATGTAGAAATTGGCGATGAGCTAACTTATGAATGTTCTTTGGAAAATTTAGGCCGTACTGCTGTAAATATCTTACATAAAGAATTAGAATATAACATTCAAAAACTCTTAGAAGAAAAAATCTATGAAAAATACCAAAAAATGGTAGGACATATGGTTTTTGGTAGCGTAGTAAGAGTAGATAGTGAAGAAAATACTTATGTGGAAATTGATGAGTTTCGTGCATATTTGCCTAGAAAAAATCGTATCAAAGGTGAAAAATTTAAAGTAGGCGATGTGATTAAAGCTGTTATTAGACATGTATATATTGATAAATCGGGTATGAGAATGGAACTTAGTAGAACTAGCCCTAAATTTCTAGAAGCTTTATTAAAAGCTGAAGTTCCTGAAATCAAAGATGGCCTTATAAATATTTATGCAAGTGCAAGAATTCCAGGCGAGAGAGCAAAAATCATCTTGCAAGCTAATAGCCCGAGTGTTGATGCAGTAGGAGCAACTGTGGGTATAAAAGGAGTTAGAATCAATGCTGTAAGCAAAGAATTAAAAAATGAAAATATTGACTGCATTGAGTATTCTAATGAAATGGCAATTTTAATCACAAGAAGCCTAGCTCCAGCCATTATAAACTCAGTTAGTATCGAAGATAAAAAAGCTATTGTAACGCTAAATAGCGAACAAAAAAGCAAAGCCATAGGAAAAAGTGGTATTAATATACGCCTAGCTAGCATGCTTCTTGGATATGAGATAGAACTTAATGAAGTAAATAATGAAGATAAAACTAATAACCAAGAAGAAGCGTTTAAAAACCTTAAAGCTTTATTTGGAGAAAATTAAAGCTGCTTACCGACAGTTTGCTCGGTAAGCTTTCTTTCTAAAACTAAATCCACTATAGGTTGTTCTCTTTTATTTGCCTTTTGGCAGTGATTTTTATCAAAAAAATCTGTGATTTTAATAACTATTTTAGCCCATCTTTTATCACGCTCTCTCCAAGCATGGGATGATAAAGACTCCCAAGCATAACCATTAAACAAAGTAGCATTGACAAAATGATCAAGCGCTCTCACACCTTGTCTAACCCTAGCAGGATTACCAAAAGTACCCACTATAACAATAAAAAGATAACTAATCACCGCCAAAGGAACGATAGCGCAAAGTAGTATAGTTCCTGCTAATTTTTCTTTCATTTTTGCCTTTTTATAAATCTTATATTCATACCATTTGCCGATCTTATAGTAAGTCTTCCTACTATATCAGGTATAAAATTTTCTTCTAATTCTAACTTATAAGTCCTTAAAATATTAGCTAAAATCAAAACAGCCTCTTGCATAGCAAAACCCTGCCCTATACACACACGCTCTCCCATACCAAAAGGCATATAAGTGTCTTTTTTAATCTTGCTTTTATCTTCATGGCGACTTGGATCAAACTCATGTGGATTTTCCCAAAAACTATCATGTCTATGAATAAGCCATGGAGCTACCACTACACCTGAACCTTTTTTAATAAGCTTATCTCTCATTTTGTTATCATTTCTTGCTTCTCTAGCAAAAAAGCCAACTGGTGGATAAAGTCTTAAGCTTTCTTTAAACACATTTGTAAGATATTTCATTGCTCTAATATGTTCTATTTTAAACTCTTCATCACCCGCAACTTGCATGATTTCTTCATAAGCTTTTTGTTGCTCATTTGGAGAAATACTTAAAATATATAGTGTCCAAGTTAGTGAACTTGCAGTGGTTTCATGGCCTGCTAAGAAAAGCATGGCAACTTGGTCTAAAATTTCATTAAAAGAAAATCTCTCATTAGTATCTGCATCTACCACCATAAGCAATGATGATAAAATATCTTCATATTTTCCTTGATCATTTAGGGCATTATCATATCTTGGCTTTATAATATCTGATAAAACCTTGCGTATAACTCCACCTGCTTTAAGTCTTTTTCTCTCACCTAAAAGATTTGAAAGCCAAGTTGGGAAGCGAAACATTCTTCGCATAGCTGTTTTAACTGTTTCTTCTTGCACAGTTACAAAAGCATCTAAAACAAGTTTACCTTTTTGCTCATCAAGTTTTGATGACATGATAGTTCTAAAAATCACATCTGCAGTCACAAAAGTCATAGCTTCATCTACTTCTATAATCGCTTTATCTTCATACTTTGCAAATCTTGCCATCATATCAGAAGCCGCTTCACTCATCAAATTAAAAACCTTAGAAATCCTTGTCATTTCAAAAGAAGGTCTTAAAAGTTCTCTTTGCTTTTCCCATACTCTATCATTAGTTGTAAAAATACTTATACCTAAAAGTGGTTCTAAAAGCTCATGCAAAAGTTGACTTTTTGGATATTCTCTAACCTCATCTACCATAATGCGTCTAACTTCTTTTGGATCATTTACTACATATAGATCAAATCCAGGCATTTTTACTCTACCCATCATCATCTTATAGCTTCGCTCATAAAGTCCATCAAGCCAAGATCTTCTTTTTAGTAAAAAAGTAGTTAATGTAGAAGCTTTATTTTTATAAGGCTTTGGATGAAAAGGACACTGACCCATGTTTTCCTCCTATTTGATTTTTTCTTCTAATTTATTTTTACCTATGATAAATTCAAAAAAGTTATACACCCCTTGAATTTGCGTGGCAAATAAATATAAAAAATGTGCTTTGTATTTATCTTTTTTGATTTTTTTATAATCTTTGCTTTTATATAAGGTATGAAATTTAGCCGAAAGGTATTTTGGACTAAATTGTGCTTTTACTCCGCTTGTGCGTATAAAATCAACTTGTGCAAAACAAGCTCCATCAATAATAGAAGTAAAATCATACCATATTAAATTTTTACTTCCTAAATACTCTAAATCTTTTCTAAACCCAAAAGATCTTTTTTGATAGCTTACTAAAGGTATACACTCACCTAAAGTTAAAACCTTTAAATTTTCAAAAGAAATATTTTCTTTTTCGCATTTTCTAAGCACTTTTGCTAAAACATTTATACAAAGTACTGTTCCTACACTATGTGCGCTTAAGATGAGCTCATAGTTTTTATCATTTACATTTTCTTTTAGTTTTTCAAAAACAACTCTAGCAAAATCATCCATTCTTAACTCAAGCGCACCTTGAGAATTTTTCTCCCAGTTTGCACAAAAAGAACAAATTCTAGCTATCCAAAAAACAGCTAATTTCTTGCCTAATTTATAAAGCATTTTTGGCAAAAATACTAATGATAAAATAAAGGCTAAAATTCTCAAAACAATATGAAAATTTTGCAAATAAAATAAGCTTCCAAAAGCACAAAATAAAGTAAAAATCAAACTCAAAAGTACATAAAAAAATGGATAATAGCCTGTGATAAGTTGATGTGGGGATTCTTTACCAAATTTTAAAAAAAGTCCTGTGATGGTATAAATTCTAAAAAAACTATAACAATCGCTCAAAGCATCTTTTATACCTTCTGACCAGTTTTTTTTAACTATATCATTCCAGCTTAAAAAGGTGTAAGAAGTACTTATATATGGGGTTTGAATTTGCCAAAAAGGATAAATATTAACTTGAGCTTTTGATAAAGTATAATCATAATTTAAAAGTTTATTTTGCTCGGCTAAATTTTTTTTAAACATAGCATAATAATGCCTATATCCTCTAGGATCATAACCAGCTATATAAAAAACATCTCTTTTTTGACACAATTTATCCATTAAAATCCCAAATAAACTCAAAATGAATTTAAAAATATAGCTAAAGTTGTTATCTTTGTCAAATGCTTATTTAAAGGCAAAATAAGGGGTTTTTGCTCTGAAATTATTCATTAAAAAATATTTTATAAAATAAATAAAAATTTATAAACAAGAAAGAACTTATGGATGTAATCTTACTAGGTGGTAGCAATAGTGTAGTTAAAAATGGTCTTAGAATAGGTCTTGAAAATAAAGACATTACACTACATAATTACGCTTTGGGACTTAGCACTTCTTTACAAAATCTTTATGAGTTAATACGCCATAAAGATACTATAAATAAAAGTGATTTTCTCATTAGTGAATCAAATATCAATGATTATTTAAGCCCTATGAGTTTAAATATTATACTTAGAAATATTGATTATTTTTACGAAGAACTTTACAAAGCAAACAAAATTATCATAGTGCTTATACTCCCCATACCAGCTTGTAATGATAAATCAAAAGCCATCAATGAAGCTCATAGGAAAAATTGTGCTTATTATGGTTTTAATCTAATCGATGTAGATCTTTACTACCAAAAAAATAATCTTTATGATTTTGATCAAAACTATAAATTCCACCCTATGCCACTAGCTATGCAAGAGCTTGGTAAAAACATCATTAAAAATTTACACAGGTTTAAAAAATCTAAAGAAAATATCATTTGCTCAAAAAGAAAATTTCATATCTTTACGCCCTCAAATTCAACTAAAATAGAGCATAAAAACTCATTTTTTTGCGAAAAAACTACAAAAATTAAAGCTAGTGAAAAAATCATTCTTCCAAAAGAGTTCAAAAATTATCAAATCTTAGGTATACACACTTGGAATCACGCCAGTTCATTAACCCATGCTATATCATCTATAAGCATTGAAAACTCATCTTTTAAATTAATAAAAAATTTTGGACTTATCAATACTTTTCAAGATATACAAAATGAAAAAGCAATTTGTGATGAGCAAACCTTTTTGTACATCAATACACAAATTATCAAGCAAAGTGAGGAAAGTTCGGGCTTAAGCATAGCAAATGAAAAAACACCAAGGCTTGATTATGTGGATTTAGTAGGAATTTTACTTTTAGAAAATGATAATGATAAAAAAATTGAATGTAAAAATTATCTTGTAAATACCCATGATTCTTTAATACCACCTATAGCATTTTATAAAGAATTAGCACTAGAATACTATGAACTAAAAAAACTTGATATGCAAACATTTTTACAAAGTCAAAATCATAATCTTTTGCGTTTTTTAAATCACAAAGGCTTAAAAAATGAATATGAGATGTTTATCCACCAAAACAATAGGCTTTATGGAGCTAGCTTAAGGATAAAAGAAAGACTAAGCTATAAGCTTGGAGAAGCTATCATGAAAAATAGCAAAAGTTATTTAGATTGCTTTAAAATACCTTTTGAATTAAGAAAAGTCAAAAAAGAGCATTTTAAAAATCAAAAAGATCAAAAAAATCTACCACCACTAAAAGCCTATGCAGACTACAAACACGCTCAAATAGCCAAAACACACTTGCCTTATCTTTTAGGCAATGCGCTTTTGCAAGCTTCAAGAACTCCCTTTAAAATAGGCTATTTAAGCTTGCCTTTTAAGCTAAAAAAGATTGCAAAAAACTATAAAAAGAAATTTTAATCTAAACTAGTATTTTTGAAAAAATTTCCATTGATTTGGGTTTTATATATCACATAATTTCTAAATTTAGCGTGCAAAACAGCATCAGGCTTATATGCTCTGCATTCTTTCCAAAAAGTATGCAAGCTTTTTTGATAAGTCAAACCTTCAACATCATAAAAGGCTTTTCCCATAACTTTTAAAGGACTATTATGATATAAAGCAGAAAGTCCTACTGTGCTATTTATCACTATAGTACCCCTTGCATTGATTAAGAGCGTAGGTAAGTGTAAGTCATGTACATATAAAATTCTACCCTCGACATTGTATTTTAAGCTCAAATCTTCTATAAGTTTAGTATAGTCCCTATAGCCACGATCCATAGGATGGTGTTTAAAAACTAGGTATGACTTTGCTTTAGCATGATTAGCAAAAGAGATGATCACTTCTTCTATAAATTTTTCTGTAGTTTTTTTATAATGATGGGAGAGTTGAGTATCATTATGCACTTGTAAAATAGCTAAAAAATACTTTTGTTTTAGAGAAAGAATTTTTTCATTTAAACTTTTTTCTGTAATTTTGTATTTATTTTTTCTATATACTGAACAAAGCCAAGGTAAAAAGTCAAATAGTTTTAAACTTCTATGATGTAAAGAATTATTAAAATACCAAGAAAATAAAAAAGCAAAAAGCCAGTATAAAAATGAAGAAAAAGCCATATTTTTAAAAGTGCTTGAGAAAGTTTTAAATTTAAAATCTTTATCAAATTTTTTCTGACTTAGATAAAATTCTTTTTCTCTTGGTAAAGTGGAGTTTGCATTTACTCCATCCTTTTCAAAAGTAATGAAGTTTGGTCTTATATAACCTTCTTCAAAAATCCATACTTCAATACCCATTTGCTTAGCAACATTAATGGCTATTTCATGAACTTTTCTACAATCATTATACATAATGATAACTTGAATTTGTTTTTCTTCAAAAAGCTTTTTATAAAAGTCTTCAAGCTCGGCTAAGCTTTTAGTATAGTTAATGCTTTTAAAAGGATAAAAGAAAAAATCTCCACCATTAAAATTTACTTTATAAACCTTAGCTTTTGGAATTTTTGTAGCAATTTTACGAAAAAACCCTCCCACAGGTCCTTGGAGTAATAAAACATTTTTACCAGAAAATTTTTTTAACTTTTTACTTAAATTCATCTAATCAAAATAAATTCTACTAATCTTCTTATTTTTCTTAATATATAAATTCTTATATCCATAAACCAACGCAAATAAAATTTAGAAAAATAATCTTTTTGCATTTTTAACATTATATCTAATGCAAGCTCAACTTCACATAAATTTTTACTTTTTGGATGGATGTATCTTGGATAAAGGATCAAAACCCCAGCAACAAGCTCTTCTAAGCTAAGCACTCTTGTGCGTCTTGGAATTTTATGTAAATCGCTTGTCAAACCCCAACCTGCATAAAAAGGCTTACCATACACCACTACTTTTTTACCACGCAAAAGAGCGTCAAAACCACTTGTGGAGGTTATAGTATGTACTTCATCACTCGCATTGATAGCACTATCTATACTGACATTTTCTATAATCTCATCGCAATATTTTAAAATAATACTTTTATCTTTTAAACCCTTACGGTTACCGCTTAAAACATCAGGATGAGGTTTAAAAACTAAGAAGGCGTTTTCATTGGCCTTTCTTACACTTTGTAAAAGTTTTAAGGTATCATAACCTGCACCACCTAAGATCATAGAAGCATCATCTTCTACTTGAGCTGGGATTAAGATGATTTTTTTGTTGGTATTAAAATTTAATTTTTCATGTTTTAAACCATTATACTTTGAAAATTTATTGTGTGTAATGGTAGTGATGAGTTTTTTAGCTCTTTGTTTTAAGCTTTCATCAAATTCATGATTTTGCAAAATATCTTCTAAATCGCTTGGCTTGCTTGGATCAACATACAAACCTTTACTATCTATTATCAAAGAAAAAGGGCGTGTAAGATCTGAACCTAAAAAAACAGAGCGCAAAAAGCCATCTTCTACTAAGAAAATCTCATTATTAAAATCTTTAGCCAATAAAGCTTTATCATACTTTTTACCCCAGATGAAAATTTTATTTTCAGGATTTAATTTAGCTTTGTAAAGTTCATCAAGTGAGTTTAAAAAAATGATTTTATTATTCTTGGCTTTAAAAAATGGCTTCATAAACCAACGCTTCCATAAAGTAAAACCTAAAAAATACAAAGTATTAGAATTAACTTGTTCTATCTTTTTATATTTTGCTAGGGTATGAACAGTATCAAAAATATCGCTTTTTTGATTTAAGTAAGGATTAAAATACTCACTATATAAAATATAAGTAGCATAAAAAACCTCTTCTAAACTTCTTTTTTTTAGCCTTCTTTTGCACGCTTGCTTATCTTGAGTTAAACCCCAACCTGCATAAAAAGGCACGCCATAACACACGCATTCTCGCCCTAACATCAAAGCTTCAAAACCCATACCAGAAGTTTTAGTATAAATTTTATCAAAATAAGATAAAAGCTCTATGGGATTATAATTTTCTTTTATAATTACACATTTGCTTGGTAAATCTTGTACATCAAAATCGCTTTGTTTTTTGCCACTTAGTACATCAGGATGAATTTTAATATATATTTTAGCATTTGGATTTTCTTTGATAGCATCATTTATGATATCTTGAGTTGAAAAATTATCAGCTAAGCCAAATTTAAGAGAAGCGTCATTTGCTACTTGAGTGATGATTAATACGCGTTCTTCATTAGAACCAAAAAGCTCTTTTGGCACGCAAAGATTATTATTATACTTGCTAAGCTTTTCTTTTTTTATAAGTTCTATAGCTTTTTTTGATTGTTCTAATTCTTTGGTGCTAAACTCACAAGTATTCAAAATATTTTCAAGCTTAGATGGTGCAGTCGCATCATAGTAAATTCCCACATCATCTTTGATGATAGAAAAACTTGGACTATTTTCTACACCTAAATTTAATGAGCGCAAAAAGCCATCTTCTAAAAGTAAAAATTTTACATCATATTTTTTAGCTAGCTCTACAGCTTTTAAACCTGACTTTTTTCTACCCCAGCCCACAAAAACATCTTCTTTTGTGATATTTTTATAGATACAATATGGAGCTGTTTTATAAAATTTTTTAACATTTTCTTTTAATCTTTTAGATGTGGTATAAAATCTCATAATCTCTCTTTAATTAAAAGAAAGATTATATCAAATTTTATTCTTATACTCTCTTTTTAACTTCCCAACTTCAAATAGCAGTTTGAGATACCCCCCCCCCATACCAAGTTTTATTAGCTTGTATAAGAGCCTCTCCTAGTTTATAAGAAAGATGATTTTTAAGTTTTAAAGATTCTTTATAATCAGGATAAGATTCTAAAGGAGGTAGTTTCAAAGAAGGATCTTTTTTTATTTTTTCTTGATAGATTTTTTGTTCTTGTTTGTGTTTATCTTTTATATAAGATAATACAAAAGGCATTCTTATATAACCTAGTACAGATTTTGAATTTACTATCATAGCTTGACCTAGTTTATAGGAGAGTTGATTTTGAATTCTTTGTTTTGCTGTACCATATTTGGTTTGGAAGGATAGTTTAGATTGGGTTTGGTTGAGTTGGGTTGATTTTTCTTGTATATTACTTTGTAATTGATTGATATGATTTGTATTAGAATTTATAATATTATCTTTTTCTTTTATAGTTTGATTAAGAGCATTACTTAAGTTTTGGATTTGAGTGGTTTGGTTTGCTACAAGTTGAGTTTTGGTTTTAACAATATCAGCTATAAATTCAGCTATCCTATCCCAATATTCTGGTTTCATTTCTTTGAGTTCGTAATTTTCTTTATAATTACTTAAATCTTTTTTAGGAAATAATCTTTCTTTGTGAGGAAAGAATTCTTTTCTTACCCATTCATTTGACTCTTCGAAATAATCTATGTAAGATTGTACCACTTCTTTTGGAGGTTGAAATTTGAGATGAGAATTATTAGAATTTTGAAAATACTTTGTAATAAATTTTGTTACCCCTCCTCTTAAATGATTTATTTTATTATCAATTCGCCATGGTAAATACTGGTTAATTCTTTTTAATAATTCCACTCCTATTAAATCTAAACTTTCATTTTGTTTTGGAGGTATAACAAATTCATTATCCCATTTTAAGCCTATACTGTGTACAAAATCTTTTAGTAAATCTCCTTGATAAAATTCGTTTTTATCAAATAATCTTACAATAATATTTTCTTTACTAAAAATTTCTTGCCACCTACATAGAAGTTCTTTATAATTACCCAAATATTCGAATTCTTTACAAGGTTTTAAACCAAAATCTTGCTTTCCAGATTTTATTTTCGTGCTGTATGAGGATATAGCCATATTTCCATTTTCTCTTAAATAAACCATTACTATTATTTTTTGAAAACCTAAATATTGTAAAATTTTTTTACATTTTTTGAGTTCTTGAATATCATATAATCTTGATGATAAATGTTCTGAGGAAATAATTAATTTTTGGTGACTAGCTTCCCTTAATTCTTTTTTTAAGTCAAAAAAAATCTTCTTCTTATGATTTTTAAAATCATATTTTGTATAAATTTTTCTACTAATGCAATACTCATCACTTCTTATATCATTATAAGCTAAAAAAGTAAAATTCCATTGACTACCATTATTGCCAAGAGAGCTAGAATACACAACTCTTTGTTTTTGTAATAAATCTTTATTATTTCTTAAAAATGTCTGTATACTAGTAGTTCCTGTTTTTTCAGTTCCTATATGCACATAAGCAATCATTATTATCTTTCTAATTCAACTTTTTAAACTCTCTCTTCAACTTCCCAATCTCAAACCACATCTTAACATATCCACCTTTATACCAAGTTTTATTAGCTTGTATAAGAGCTTGTCCTAGTTTATAAGAAAGATGATTTTTAAGTTTTAAAGCTTCTTTATAATCAGGATAAGATTCTAAAGGAGGTAGTTTCAAAGAAGGATCTTTTTTTATTTTTTCTTGATAGATTTTTTGTTCTTGTTTGTGTTTATCTTTTATATAAGATAATACAAAAGGCATTCTTATATAACCTAGTACAGATTTTGAATTTACTATCATAGCTTGACCTAGTTTATAGGAGAGTTGATTTTGAATTCTTGTTTTAGCTGTGCCGTACTTGGTTTGAAATGACAATTGATTATTTAATAACTGAATTTGAGTTAAATTATCTTGAATAGTTTGATTTTTACTTGAAACAATATCAGCTATAAATTCAGCTATTTTATCCCAATATTCTGGTTTCATTTCTTTGAGTTCGTAATTTTCTTTATAATTACTTAAATCTTTTTTAGGAAATAATCTTTCTTTGTGAGGAAAGAATTCTTTTCTTACCCATTCATTGGATTCTTCAAAATAATCTATATAAGATTGTATTATTTCTTTTGGAGGTTGGAATTTGAGATGGGGATATTGATTTCCATTTGTGCAATTTCTATCAAAATATTCAACTACATCAAAATATCTACTTTTATACATAAAAGGATTTAGCCTATTAATCCTACATAAAAGCTCAAATCCTATTAAATCCAAAGTTTCATTTTCTTTTATTGGAATTTGAAATTTATCATCCCATTGTAAACCTATATTATAAACAAAGTCTTTTAACAAATCTCCTTGGTAAAATTCATTTCTGTCAAATAGTCTTACGATTAAATTTTCTTTGTCAAAAACCCCTCCCCACCATTGTAGTATTTGTCGATAATTGCTCAAAATTTTTGATTTTTCATTTTGATAAGGATATAAAAAATGATAATCTAAATGAGTATTGTCTTTAATAGCTTGTGAACACATAGATGTAAATAATTCAGCAATATCTCTTAAATATATAATGATTTTTATATTATCAAAAATACACATTAGGAAATCATAAAAATATTTTATTTTTTGTTGAGAATTCAATAACCATTGTATATTTTCCATAGAAATAATAATCTTATTATAACTACACATCTTAATTTCATTACTTAAATACTTCAACTCTCTAGAAAGTATTTTCAAATCATCTATCTTATTTAACAAAGTATTAAATTTATGTGCAAAAGGATTATGATCATTTAATCTACCGGTATTTTTTATACTAATGGGATAATAATAGTTTTGCTTTTGTAGTAAACTACGATTTAAATATAAAAAATTCTGTATACTTGAAGTCCCTGTTTTCATAGTTCCTATATGCACATAAGCAGTCATTTACACTTTCCCATCTAAAAATCTCAAAATCATATCCACATTCTCATTAAGATCTTCTTTTGTTATGTGTATATGTGGGTTTTTAGGTTTTTCATAAGGGCTATCTATACCTGTGAAATTTTTAATCTCTCCATTTCTTGCTTTTTTATAAAGTCCTTTTGAATCTCTTTTTTCACAAATTTCCAAAGGTGTATCAACAAATATTTCTATATATTCATCATCATCTAAAAGATTTTTTATAAGCTTTCTATCTTTTTCAAAAGGTGATATAAAAGCGCAAAGTACTATCATACCAGCATCTACAAAAAGCTTACATACTTCTCCTATACGTCTTATATTTTCTACTCTTGAAACCTCATCAAAACCCAAATCTTTATTAAGTCCATGACGCACATTATCTCCATCTAAAAGATAAGTATGAAAACCTTGCTCAAAAAGTTTTTTTTCAACCGCATTAGCCAAAGTAGATTTACCACTACCACTAAGCCCACTAAACCACAAAACACATGGTTTTTGATTTTTAAGTTTAGCTCTTTGAGTTTTTGTAATGCTACTTGTATGCCAAGTTAAATTTTTACTCATTTTTTTCCTTAAAAACTAAAAAATACCGGGGTTATAGTTAAAACAATAGCTGAATAAGTCAAAGAAACTATCCATCCTATTTTTATAAAATCAGTAGTTTTATACCCACAAATTGAACCTACCATCAAGTGAGTTTGATAACCATGTGGCATTAAAAAAGCACAACTTGCCCCATAAGCAACCGCTAATATAAACGGAGTTGGATTAACTTCAAGCGCTAAAGCAGTACTATAAGCAATAGGAAAAGCCAAAGCTGCGGCAGCGTTATTGGTAATGATTTCAGTTAAAAGCAAAGTTAGAAGATAAATTCCCACAAAACTACCATATAATCCATATACCCCAAAAGTTCCTATAATAAACCCAGCCAAATCTTTAGCTAAACCACTATCAACTAAAACTTTAGTTATAGCTAAAGAAGATCCTACTATGATAAAAATTTCCAAAGGAAAGCGTCTTTTTACCTCATCAAAACTTATGATTTTAAATATAAACAAGCAAGCTAGAAACACTAATAACGCTTTAAGCAAAGATACTAATTCTAAAGCAGATAAAGCAATGATGGCTAAAAACACAAAAATCACTATAAAACTTTGAATATTGCTTAACTTTTGATTTTGCATAATATTTGAGATAATGTAAAAGTTTTTATTGATATTATCTCTTGAGTGAAAGTCCTTACCTACACTTAAAATAAGCCTATCTCCAGCTTGTAATAAACTTTGGCCAATTTTTGAAATATTTTTTGAACCTCTTTTTAAGGCTACAATCCCTGCATCAAATTTAGCTCTAAAGTTTGCTTCCTTAACACTTTTTCCTATCAAATTTGACTCAGAATTTATAACAACATCTACTAAATTTAATGTTTCTAATTTCAAATCTTGTGAGCCAATTTGCAAGCCAT
This sequence comes from Campylobacter sp. IFREMER_LSEM_CL2090, assembly GCF_025771865.1. Lineage (NCBI taxonomy): Bacteria > Pseudomonadati > Campylobacterota > Epsilonproteobacteria > Campylobacterales > Campylobacteraceae > Campylobacter > Campylobacter sp. IFREMER_LSEM_CL2090. The sequence continues at coordinate 15,049 of NZ_JAKMRA010000006.1, read as the reverse complement.
CAAATTTTTTCAAAGCCTCTAAATGTGTAATATCTCCACTAAAAACTAACACATCACTTTCTTTGATAAGCTCATTATGACTAACAGGGGCGATAAGCTCATCTTTTCTTTGAATTTCAAGTAAAAACAAAAACTCCAAATTCCTTAAGCCATTTTCTTGTATAGTTTTCCCCACTAATGAGCTATTTTTCAATACTTTGGCATTAATTAAATACTCATTAATAACATTTTCTCTTTCTTTATACTCAGGCAATAAAAAGTTAAAAATCAAAAGTACTATAAGCACGCCAATACTTATACAAAAACCCACCGCAAAAAAATCAAAAATCTTTAAACTTTCCAAACCATTTTGCACTACAAAAGAATTGACTATCAAATTAGTTGAAGTACCTATCAAAGTCATCGTTCCACCAACTATGGAAAAATATGAAAGTGGGATGAGTAGTTTAGAAGGAACTTGAAATTTGTTATTTTTTATAATACTCATAAAACTTGCCACTACTGCAGTATTATTTAAAAAAGCTGAAATACTAGCTGTAACAACTCCAAGCTTTAAAAGTGATAGATGATAATTTTTACCTATGATGAATTTAGAACACCAACTTATCACAACGCTTTTTTCTATAGCTAGTGAAACTAACAAAAGCAAAACAAGCACTATCAAAGATTCGCTCGTATAAGAGCTAAGCCAAGTACTTAAATTTAAATACCCCAAAAGATAATAAAGCACAGCTACACTACCAAATAAAATAAAAGGTTTAATTTTATTGCTAATTAACAAAATAAGCAAGATTAAAATACTTAATGCGACAATAATTTTCATATTTTTTTACATCCCCATTCAGGATAGTTTTTTCTAATATAAGCATTAAGTTCTATTTCTGCTTGAGTGTAAATTCTACTCTTTTCTTCGCTTGCTAAAATTTCTTCTACCATACCCGCTGCTAAGGTTTCATTAGAGTATTTATCTATGATGATAAAACTTCCTAAAGTTTTATTGTCCTTGTAAGCTTTAAGGGCTGTTTTTTTATTAAGCTTTAAGATGCATTTAGCAATATCATTGAGTTTTAATTCATCGCTTTGAAATTCTTTGAAAGTATTAATGTCTTTTTTAAAATCAATTTTTTCAAATACTACATTAGTAGTTAAATTTGCTATTTTGATAAGATAGTTTTCATTTAAATTAAATTTAACCTCACTCATCCATATCACCATAGCTTTAAAAGAATTTGAAATTTCTATACTATGATTTTTAGAAGCTATTACATCGCCTCTTGAAATGTCTATCTCATCTTCTAAAGTTAAAGTTATAGCACTTGGAAAGCTAACATTTTTAGCACTTTGAACCTTTTCATTTTTATCAGGTATATTTAGGCTTTTAATACTAGGTGTGATGATTTGTTTTATTTTACTTGTTTTTAAAGAAGGTAAAATCACAACTTCATCTTTGATATTTATACTACCACTAGCAATATTTCCACAAAAACCTCTAAAATTTAAATGAGGGCGATTGACATATTGTACACTCATGATAAACTCATCGCTTAAACTAGTAGCAATAGGCAAAGTATCTAAAAGCTCAGATAAGGTTTTTCCACTATACCAAGGCATATTAATGCTTTTAGAAGCTATGTTGTCTCCATCTAATGCACATATAGGAACAAAGTGGGTTTTAATATGTTCATGATTTTTTAAGCATGGTAAAATTTCTTGATAATTTTTGCAGATTGTATTAAAAACTTCTTGATTATAATCAATCAAATCCATTTTATTCACAGCAATAATAAATTGTTTTATACCAAGCAAACTCGCTATATAAGAATGCCTTTTAGTTTGAGTTAAAACCCCTTTTCTAGCATCTATAAGTATGATGGCAATATCAGCTGTACTAGCACCTGTTGCCATGTTTCTAGTGTATTGCTCATGGCCTGGAGTATCTGCTATGATGAATTTTCTTTTTTCACTTGTGAAAAATCTATATGCTACATCTATAGTTATACCTTGCTCTCTCTCGCTTGCAAGACCATCTACTAAAAGCGCAAAATCAAGCTTTTCTCCTGCATTGCCAAGCTTTTTACTATCTTTTTCTAAAGATAAAATTTGATCTTCAAAAAGCATTTTTGCATCATAAAGCATTCTACCTATAAGGGTAGATTTGCCATCATCTACACTACCGCAAGTGATAAATCTACAAAGCTCTTTATTTTCATGTTCTTTTAGGTATTTTTCTACATTCGTTTTCATTAAAAATACCCCTCTTTTTTCTTTTTTTCCATACTTGCTTCTTCATCAGTGTCTATAAGCCTACCTTGTCTTTCACTTGTTTTAGAAAGTAAAAGTTCTTCGATGATTTCTAAAACATTGCTAGCGCTTGAATTTATAGATCCTGTTAGCGGATAGCAACCTAGGGTTCTAAAACGAACTAATTCTTCTTTAGCATTTTTAGCAAGTTCTTTTGGCATACGCTCATCATCAACTAAAATTTTAGCCCCCATGTACTCCACAACCGGTCGCTTTTTAGCAAAATAAAGACTTGGCAAAGGAATATTTTCTTTGTAAATATACTGCCATATATCAAGCTCAGTCCAATTACTCAGCGGGAAAACTCTTATGGATTCACCTTTTTTATGACGACCATTGTAGATATCCCATAATTCCGGGCGTTGATTTTTTGGATCCCATGAGTGATTTTCATCACGGAAAGAATAAATTCTTTCCTTTGCACGCGATTTTTCTTCATCTCTTCTTGCACCACCAAATACCGCATCAAACTGATATAAATCAAGCATTTGTTTTAAACCTTGTGTTTTAGCAATATCTGTATGCATGGATGAGCCATGCGTAAATGGAGAAAGGGTTAATTCCTTGATTTTAGGGTTTTGATAGACTATAAGCTCCATACCAAGCTCTTTAGCGCGTTTGTCTCTAAATTCTATCATCTCTTTAAATTTCCATGTGGTATCTACATGCACCAAAGGAAGTGGAGGTAAGCTTGGGTAAAATGCTTTTTGTAAAAGATGAAGCATAACCGAACTATCTTTACCTATACTATAAAGCATAGCTGGTTTTTCAAACTCAGCTATCACTTCACGGATAATATGAATAGACTCTGATTCTAAATATTCTAAATGGGTCATTTTTTACTCTACTATAAAATATGGATTTAATAAATTTTCTTTATTATACACTAAAGGTTTTTTGGTATAAAAATCATAAGTCATTTTCCCAACCTCTCTGACTATAGCATCAGCAGCAGCTACATCCCACTCCATAGTAGGAGCTAATCTTGGGTAAATATCTGCTTCATTACTAGCTACCAAACATAGCTTTAAAGAACTTCCCATGGAGATAAACTCTTTTTGCTTGGTTGTTGGAATGTTATCTATAAAATCTTTTGTTTGTTCATTTAAGTGTGATTTACTAGCTACAATTTTATAAAAATCATCATTTCTTTGCAAGGGTAGCTTTATACCATTTTTAAAAGCGCCTTCACCTTTTTTAGCACTATATAGCAGATCCAATGCTGGAGCATAAACTACACCTAAAACCGGAGTATCTTTACAAATCAAAGCTATATTTATAGTAAATTCTCCATTTTTATTAATAAACTCTTTAGTACCATCGATTGGATCTATACACCAAAAATATTCCCAATTTTTTCTTTCTTCATAAGGTATAGTTTTATTTTCTTCTGAAAGTATAGGGATATTAAATTTAACAAGCTCTTTGTAAATAATCTCATTTGAGATGATATCTGCTTCACTTAAAGGAGAATTATCATCTTTATAAGAAATTTTAAAATCTTTATTATAAATTTCTAAGACATTTTTACCTGCTTTTATGGCTATGGATGTTATGTCTTTTAAGTTAATCTGACTAAACATGATTAACCTTTTCTTTAAATTTTCTTTTTAACTTCCTAATTTCAAATAGCAGTTTGATATACCCCCCCCCATACCAAGTTTTATTAGCTTGTATAAGAGCTTGTCCTAATTTATAAGTAAAACACTCCTTTTCCTTTAAGGCTTCTTTATAGTCAGGATAGCTTTCTAAAGGAGGTAATACCAATGATGGATCTTTTTTTATTTTTTCCTGATAGATTTTTTGTTCTCGTATATGCTTGTCAAATATATATGATAATATAAAAGGCATTCTTATATAACCTAAAAAAGATTTTGAATTTACTATTATAGCTTGACCTAATTTATAAGAGAGATGGTTATGAATACGGAATGTTGCAGATTGAGAATATACAATTTGCACTCGCTTAATAATTGGTTTTGGTTTATTAATTTTTTGTTCTTTTAATTTTATTTTTAATTTTTTATAAACAATATCTTGTTCTAGATTTAATATTCTTAGTTTTTTCTCCTGAATATCATATGAGTTTAAAATTATTTTTAAATTATTTTTTTCTTGATTTAATTTCTGGTTTTCTTGAAGAAGATTATTTTTTTCTTGATTTAATTTCTGGTTTTCTTGAAGAAGATTATTTTTTTCTTGATTTAATTTCTGGTTTTCTTGAAGAAGATTATTTTTTTCTTGATTTAATTTCTGGTTTTCTTGAAGAAGATTATCTATTTTAAAAGATTTATACAAATTTCTATTGTATATTTGTTCTAATAAATTATTTACCATCGTATTTTCTTTCATTGGCTATTTATTTTTTGTAAAGTAAAAATATATCTGTTGTGATACATATTTTGCAAAATAAAAAGGATTTATAGAATAATCTGATCTACAATATATTTTTCCAGGATTAACTGTTTTGACATGTTCAATTGGAAAAAAATTTAAATATAAAATTTCCTCATCTTGTTTTTTAATATCATAGTTCTCAACACTACCATAACAAACCCCATATTTTTTAGCAATATAACACGGATAAAGCATATCAGTATTCATATTTCCGATATAAAAATCAACACAATGAGCTATGTTGATTTTTTCCGCAGATGAAAATCCAAATATATTAAAACTTTTAATTTTTAAATTTTTACTCAAAGAATGTATATAAAACATCTCATCCATATTTATCAAACCATAAGCTTCCTTTCCATGATACAAACTAGAGGTTAGACTATCTAGCACAATACATACTTTATCACCATACATTTTTCTTAAACTCTCTGATAATTCAATAATGCCTTGCTCTTGTTCTATCCATTTTCTACCCTGTCTCGCAACACTAATCCAAATTTTATATTTATATTTTATAATTTCTTGCATGACAGAATTTCTAAACTCCGAAGAATTTCTTAGAGAAATATTTTTTAACCAAAAATAAAATTTTTCCTTCATATTAAATGTGCATTCATCTTTAGTAATAAAATTTCTAATAGGTCTCCATACTACAAAATCATTCTCTATAATAAATTGATTCGCTACATCATCACTTATAAATTCATATGTAGTAATATCATCATAGTTTAAATCTATATATTCGTTTTTAACTAAAGAAAGAATAGATATTGTCCTATCTTTCATAATTTTATTTTTTATAATAAAAAATTTACATAAAAAGTCTTGAAAATAATGCCATGGCCTAGGATAACTATTAAGAAAAAGTATTTTTCGCGAAGTTTCTAGTTTTTCATAATTATATATAAAAATTTTATAAAAATCTATATTATTATCATATAGAAAGCTAATTTTCATTTTTAATGTATTTAAAGCATTTTCTACTTGCTCCTCAGAAATTTTAGATAAGATGTTTATCTTATTAGATCCAATGTCAATTACCATATCAATAGAAAATTTTTGAACTAATATAAAAATTTTTTGATTTACTTTTAGAAATAAAAAAACATATTCATCAGATACCAAACTAGTAATAATATAAAACTTCTTATCTTCAATATCATTTTTACCAAATTTCAGTAATTTAAGTAAACACTCATAATTTAAATACCGATATAGTCCTCCACCAATTTGAATATTATATTTTTCTATATTAAACTCTATATTACATGTATGCATTATCACATCTTTATCAATTTTATTTACTTTTTTAGAATATTAATGTTGCTTTATAATTTGTTATAAAAAATATTATGGATTACTCATAATACCTCATTATTTTATATCCACCTTCTTTGAGAAAGACATCTTTATTCATGAGTTTCAAATCATTTTTCATCATATCATTAACTAAATTTTTAAGATCATATTCCCTATTCCAACCTAGTTCTTTTTCAGCCTTAGAAGGATCACCTAAAAGCAAATCAACTTCGGTAGGTCTAAAATATCTAGGATTTACTTTTACTACTACTTGGCCTTTTCGAAGATGGTTAAAATTTAAAGAAAGCTCTTTAACTCTTTGTTGATCAAAATCTTCTATAAAACCCTCTTCATCTATCCCATTTCCTTTAAAATTTAGTTTTATCCCACAGTATTCAAAAGCAAGCTTGACAAAGTCTCTTACTGTAGTAGTTTTTCCAGTAGCTATAACCCAATCATCAGCTTTTTCGTGCTGAAGTATCATCCACATCATTTTTACATAATCTTTTGCATGCCCCCAATCCCTTTTAGCATCTAAATTACCAAGATAAAGTATATCATCTAAATTTAAAGCTATTTTTGCAGCCGCGCGGGTGATTTTTCTAGTTACAAATGTTTCCCCTCTAACAGGACTTTCATGATTAAATAAAATTCCATTACATGCAAACATATTATAAGCTTCTCTGTAATTTACTGTAATCCAATATGCATACATTTTTGCTACCGCATAAGGACTTCTTGGGTAAAATGGAGTTTTTTCGCTTTGTGGGGTTTCTTGTACTTTTCCAAAAAGCTCTGAAGTAGAGGCTTGATAAATTTTAGTTTTTTGAATTAAATTTAAAAACCTTACCGCATCAAGTATTCTAAGAGTTCCTATACCATCAGCATTTGCTGTATATTCAGGTGTTTCAAAGCTAACATGTACATGACTCATAGCAGCAAGATTATAAATCTCATCTGGTTTAATCTCAGCTATTATTCTAGTCAAATTCATAGAATCAGTCATATCGCCATAGTGCAAATAAAAATCATTTTTTTTATCATGATATCCTTCAAATAAATGATCTATCCTATCTGTATTAAATAAAGAAGATCTTCTTTTTATACCATGTACTTCATAGCCTTTGTTGAGTAAAAATTCAGACAAATAAGCTCCATCTTGTCCAGTAACTCCAGTTATTAATGCCACTTTTTTCATTTATATCCTTTTATAATCATCTTCTAATCTTACTATATCATCTTCACCTGTGTATTCACCTACTTGAGCTTCTATGATTACAACAGGAATTTTACCATAATTACTTAAACGATGTTTTTGTCCCATTTTTATATAGATTGACTCATTAGGTCTTACTAAATTTTCCACTCCATCTATTTCTACACTTGCTGTGCCACTTAAAACTATCCAATGTTCGTTTCTGTGAAAATGTTTTTGCAAGGAAAGTCTTTTGCCGGGTTTAACTTCTATGCGTTTGATTTTATATCCTTTTTCATCTTCAAGTATAGTAAAACTTCCCCAAGGTCTATGCGTACAAAGATGATTTTTACTTAGATTTTCATTTTCTTTAATAGCTTCATAAATTTGCTTTACTTTTTGAGATGATGATTTTTTGCCAATTAAAAGTGCATCTTGAGTGTCTATGATAAATATATCATCAAGATCAATTGTAGATATAAATTTCTTTTTATCACTTGCATAGCAAAAAATATTATTAGAATCTAAAAATTTAGCATTCGCATTGGTATAATTTTTGCCATTATTAAACTCTTTAGCTAAACTTTCAAAGCTTCCTACATCACTCCAAGAAATGTCACTAGATATTACTTTTACCTTGTTTGATTTTTCCATTAAGGCATAATCTATGCTTAGTTCTGGAATTTTCTCCATGTCTGCTGATTTGATTTTGATAAAATCATTTTGTATTAAAGCATTTTTATGTGCTTTTAAACAAAAATCATATATTTTTTTTGAATAAGCTTGCATTTGCTCTAAGAAAAAACCAACTTTAAACATAAACATACCTGAATTCCATAAATAACTTCCATCTTCTAAAAATTCTTTTGCTTTTTTTAAATTTGGTTTTTCTATAAAAGCTTCAACATCATGAGTATTTTTAGATTTAATGTAACCATATCCAGTATGTGGGCTATCAGGTTTTATACCAAAAGTAACAAGGTAATTATCATTTACAAATTCTAAAGCTTTAGTTATTGCTTCTCGATATTTTTTTTCATTTTTGATTAAATGATCACTTGGTGTAATTAAAACTATCTCTTCTTTAGGTAAAGATAAACAAGCTAAAGTAATAGCTGCTGCGGTATTTTTTGCTAGTGGCTCTAAAATAAATTTAGTTCTATTTGTATTTGAAATTTGATCAAGAGCTAGAAAATACTGCTCTTCGTTGCATACTATTAAAGTATTAAAGCAAAATTTGGAATTTCTTTGCAAAGCTAACTCAAACAAAGATTTATCATCAAATAATTTCAAAAATTGTTTTGGCATTAGTGTTCTGCTAAGTGGCCAAAGTCTTGTACCGCTACCACCACAAAGAAGGATATTAGTCATGATAATACTCATTTATTATTTTTTTTGCTAAATCTATGGATCTTTTTATACAAACATCCATATTATAATATTCCCATTCACCAAATCTACCATGAGAAATCAATCCAATAAAATTTAAATATTCTAAAGCATTTTTCTTAGATTTCACATAATTTAAATCAAATAAAGGATAAGCATGCTCTGTGATATTATGTGAAACAATTGAATCTAAAAATTCTATTTTTTTTCCTTCTTCTTCAAAAATTTCAATAGGATGTTCTCCTATTATCTCAGTTATACAACAATTTTTATAAGGATACATAAATCTACCTGTATTTATAATTCTATGGATTTTGAAATCTTTATTTGGAATATATGCCCATGTTGGAATAAACTCGGAATTCATTTTCCATAAAACATTACTAACTCTATTAAATTTTAATTTTTCAAAATATCCCAAAATATTATTGGGAATATCTTTTAAAATTTTAGGAATCAAATCCAATGGGCTAGTATTTATTAAGAGATCATATTTTTTTTCACCATTAATAATCCATTGGTTACTTTCTTTTTTAACATCTTTTACTTCGTAATTTATAATAATATCAACTCCTTCTCCTATAGCCTCTATAAAGGTGTTTTGATTGTTTGATTTAGGATAATAAAAGCTAGCATGGGACATTTTATCTGTTGTTTTATCAATCAAAGATTTATAAAAACTCTCTTTTGTTGGAACAGGAAGCTTCATTTGTCTTTCATCTTCTATCCACACATTGTCCATATTTTTCGGAGCTATACCCCAAATTTTAGTATTGTACGGTATAAAATACTCTTTTGCTAAAGTTGGTCCAAAATGATTTATAAACCATTCTTCAAGATTTTTCCCTTTTTCGTAAGAAGCATTAAACATTTCATTAGTTATTCTAAAAGCCAAATTTGGATCAAAATTATTTATTTCTCTAATTGAGAATTCTATAGGATAAGTGATCCAATTTTCTTTAAATAAAATTTCAGCTTTTCTAGGCAAATAATTCCATTTATCTTTACTTAATACGACATTAAAAACAAAATCTAGAACATCACCAAATTTAGAATTAAAACAATGTCCACCATTGACATGATACGCACCACCATTAACATCTCTCGTTCTAGCAATACCACCTACTACATTATATTTTTCTAGAACTTCAACTTCAAATTTATCTTTTAAGAGCCTTGCAACAGACATACCAGATATACCAGCACCAATTATTCCTATCTTCATTATTATTCCTTTAAAACTATTTATTAGCAAATATAATACTTTATTTTAGCAATAAATATTGCTCATACATCATCTTAATACCTTCTTCAAGTTCTATTTTATGCTTCCAACCAAAAGAATGAATTTTAGAACAATCAAGTAGTCTATTCATAGAGCTATCTGGTTTGCTTATATCAAATTTTATTTCACCTTGGTATTGTGTAATTTGCTTTATTAAATAAGCTAATTCTGCAATAGATAAATCACTACCTGTGCCCACATTAATATGTGTATTTTTTATATTATTTTTAGATAGATCACTAAAATTAATATTATTCATTATATATATACAAACATCTGCTAAATCTTCTGAATGTATAAATTCTCTCCTAGTCTTACCTGCACCCCAAAGCTCTATATGTTCTTCATGAATTCCATTGGTATTAAGATAATTTATCGCCTCATCTTGATCTTGCAAGTTAAGATCTAATAAAATTTCACCATACCTCTTTTCATTAAGAAGTTTTGCTAAATGAAATTTTCTAAGCATCGCTGGTAACACCCTGGCTGTTTTTAAGTCATAATCAGCTGTTTTTCCATATAAATTAGTCAATGCAACTGAAATAAAATTAGTATTATATTGTAAATTATAAAATTCACACATTCTAACTCCAGCAATCTTTGCTAAAGCATATGGCTCAGCATTATATTCTAACTCACTTGTAAGCAAACTTTCTTCTTTAATAGGATTGTTTGCATGTTGAGGATACATCCAAGAGCTACCAAAAAAAATTAATTTTTTTACATTTAGACTATACGAATTGAAAAATATATTATTCTGAATTGTTAAATTTTCATATAAAATATCAGCTGGAGCTTTTGCGCCCAAAGCACTCATTTTTGCCGCTGCAAAAAAAACATATTCTGGTTGATTATTATCAAAAAAATTTTTTACAGCACTAAAATCAAGTAAGTTTAATTCTTCTCTTGTTGCATATATTAGATTATTATAACCTAGTTTTTGTAATTTTTCCATTATGGCGCTTCCAGCAGATCCGCGGTGCCCTACTATATAAATCTTAGAATTTTTTTCCATAAATCACCCCTTGCTTACAGCTAAAATATCTCTTTCTGAAAGGATTGGAGATTTTGTTGGCCAATCAACTCCTATTCTCTCATCGTTCCAAGCATAAGTGAATTGGTCATTTGCATCAACATATTCTCCTTTATATGCACATTTGTAATAATACACTGCACTTTCACTACTTACATAATGTGCATTTCCAAATCCAGCTGGAACTAAGATAATTTTTTGGTTATCTTGATTTATTATAAATTTTTCATGTTTTAAATAAGTAGGTGAATCTTGCCTACAATCAACCACAACCTGATGGATTTCTCCATAAACACAAGTAGCTAGTTTATATGTTTTATGATCCCCGTGTATACCTCTTATAACATTATGTCTAGAGTGAATAAATTTATCATGTATAAATTGAAGATTATCTGGCAAAAGTCTATCTATAGTTTCACTTGTAAAAGCTGTCCATATTTCTCCTCGTAAATCTCTAAATTTATTAGGAACTATTATATATACTCCTTTTAAAACTTTTGATTCTTGTATGTTAAATTCTATTGCCATTATTTTCCTTTATATTTTTCTTTTATACTTTTAGCTAGATCAATAGATCTCTTAATACATACATCCATATTATAATACTCCCATTCGCCAAATCTACCATGCGAGAAAATTCCAAGTGAATTCAAATATGAAATTGCACCTGTTTTTGCTTGAGTATAGTTTAGGTCAAAAAAAACATAAGCATGTTCTGTAACATTATAATCAAGTGGTTTTTTCAAAAATGGTATTTTTTGCCCTTCTCGTACTAGTTTATCATAAGCAATTTCACCTATCGCCTCTGTTGTACAAAATTTTCCTTTTGGTTGCACTATAGAGCCAGTGTTGGAAATTCTATGGAAACCTATACTTGAATCTGGAATATAGCCCCAAGTAATATCTAAACTTCCATCTGTTTCCCAAAAAATATTTGTAACTTTATTGTATTTAAGTTTTTTAAAGCAACTTAAAGCTTCAGCAGGAATATCCTTTAAAATTTTAGGTACAAGATCTAATGGACTTGTATTTATCAGTATATCATATTTTTTTTCACCATTAATAACCCATTGGTTGTTTTCTTTTTTAAGCTCTTTTACCTCATAATTCGTAAGAATATTTACATTTTCCCCTATAGCTTCTATAAAAGTATTTTGATTATTTGTTTTTGGATAATAAAAAGCAGCGTGAGACATTTTATCAGTTGTTTTATCAACCAATGACTTATAAAAACTTTCTTTTGTCGGGACAGGAAGCTTCATTTGCTTTTCATCTTCTATCCATACATTGTCCATATTTTTTGGCGCTATACCCCAAATTTTAGTATTATACGGTATAAAATACTCTTTTGCCAAAGTTGGACCAAAATGATTAATAAACCACTCTTCGAGATTGTTTCCTTTTTTATATGAAGCATTAAACATTTCATTCGTTATTTGAAAAGCCAAATTTGTATCAAAATTATCTATCTCTTTAATTGAGAATTCTATAGGATATGTAATCCAATTTTCTTTAAACAAAATTTCAGCTTTTCTAGGCAAATAGTTCCATTTATCTTTACTTAATACAGTATTAAAAACAAAATCCAAAACATCATCGAATTTAGAATTAAAACAATGTCCGCCATTTACATGGTATGGCTTACCATCAACATCTTTTGTCTTAGCAATACCGCCCACAACATTAGATTTTTCTAAAACCTCTACTTCGAAGTCATCTTTTAGAAGTCTTGCAGCAGACATACCAGATATACCAGCACCAATTATTCCTATTTTTTTATCGCTCATCTTAATTCCTTTTTATTCTCCATTACCCTCCCAATCTCAAACCACATCTTAACATATCCACCCTTATACCAAGTTTTATTAGCTTGTATAAGAGCTTGTCCTAGTTTATAAGAAAGATGATTTTTAAGTTTTAAAGATTCTTTATAATCAGGATAAGATTCTAAAGGAGGTAGTTTCAAAGAAGGATCTTTTTTTATTTTTTCTTGATAGATTTTTTGTTCTTGTTTGTGTTTATCTTTTATATAAGATAATACAAAAGGCATTCTTATATAACCTAGTACAGATTTTGAATTTACTATCATAGCTTGACCTAGTTTATAGGAGAGTTGATTTTGAATTCTTTGTTTTGCTGTACCATATTTGGTTTGGAAGGATAGTTTAGATTGGGTTTGGTTGAGTTGTTGAGTTGTAAAATCATTTTTCATTATAACACAACAAATACGATCTAAAAATTTAGATCTTTCAACTTCATTTTTGACCATATGAAAATTTTTCAATAAATCTCTAGTTAATTTAAAAAATATTTCTGAGTTTAAACTGCCAATTATTCTATTATAACATACTACTGATTTTTCATAGTCTTCATGATGAAAATAAACCATACTTGCAAGCAAAAACGAAAAATCATATTTTTTATTTTGCGAGTTCATTATTTCAGTAATAATATCTTTATAAATACTCAATGGTTCTTTTTGAATAAAATTAAGTATATTTTGCGGATATTTTCTAAATAAGAAGCAAATATACTTTTCCGCCTGATGCTTTTTTCTTTTTTTTAATAAAATAAAAAATAAAAAAAGTTGATAAGTAATATTTGTCTTATCAAGACTCAATGACTTTCTTATATAAAAATATAATTCATTTTCATTAACTTTATTTTCCACTCCCAACATAAATAAAACATAATAAGATGCTGCTAATTGGTAATCATGCACCACAATCTTACCTATATTGCTTTTTATATACTCATAATAATCCTTTTTACTATAAAAATCATATATATGTCTCAGATGGTTATCTTCAGAAACCAAGTAAGGTAGTATACCAAAAGTAGATTTTGTACTATAAATTACAGTTGATTTTGAGCGGAAATAAAGCTCAAAAAACATTTGTTCGATATTATTTTTAAAAGTATATTTCTTTATAAAATCATTCATAGAATATAATTTAAATTTTTTTGATTGTTGGCTATAGTATTTTTTAAGGGAATCTAACAACTCTAAATCATCTCCACAAATTAAGACATTCTGAAAATCTAATTCATGATCTATGATCGCCAATGCCATTTCCACTGTAACTATATGTCGATATTTATAATTTCTCAACATTACAAATCTAAAATCACTGTAGCACATATCAGCGCATCTTATATGTATTGATATAAATTCCCCTATTCGTTCTGCTTCATCTATACCTTTTTGAATACTATCATTAAAATCTGATGAAAATTGAATTTCTTTCCAAGCTCCTCTAAGTCCTGCTAAATATTCTCCATCTTGCAGACCATTTAAATATATGTCAATAAAACCGCCTCCAACATACCAACCAAAATCATGTGAATAAGGTTTCTCTAACAATCTATTTATAGGCATTTTATTTGCAACTTTATACTGAAATATACTACCAGGATGAGTTTTTAACAATTTTGTATATGAATATTTCTCGATAAAAATACTTTCAAAAATCTCTTCTTCTAATGGTAAAGATGGCATTATAGCCTTATGCTGAACATTATCATCTTTTTTTATATGAAACAAAGCATTCCACACAAAACCGAATTTACATCGAAATTTTTTTGATAACCATATAGCATTTAGTAAAGCGAAAATTCTAGAACCAAATGCATCACTTCTAGCTGCGACAAATAACAATGGAAATTTTCTTATATAAAAATTTACTTGTTTTAAATCTTCTTTTTTAATACAAATTTTTAAATATCTAAGTGATATTTTTTCTGACAATACAAAAGTAATAATATTATCTTTTATTTCACATAATTCACTGTCAAAAGCATAAAATTTTAAATTATCGCTAGAATATTCTATATTTTTTATATCAATTTTATTATTTAATTTTAAATATATACATTCTAACTTAATTTCTTTTTGTAAATCAAAAAAATATGAATTATTTTCATAGTTTTTGCATATAGAGCTATCACTTTTTAAAATGTCAATTAAATCATCTTCTTTCCATATCATATCTAACCCTTTTTTACTCTCCCAATCTCAAACCACATCTTAACATATCCACCCTTATACCAAGTTTTATTAGCTTGTATAAGAGCTTGTCCTAGTTTATAAGAAAGATGATTTTTAAGTTTTAAAGCTTCTTTATAATCAGGATAAGATTCTAAAGGA
>NZ_JAKMRA010000005.1:0-141658 GCF_025771865.1 Campylobacter sp. IFREMER_LSEM_CL2090 | reverse complement strand
CGATGTTTTCATTGATGGCTTTGGCAATAACTCCAAATTCATCATTAGTCTTAACATCTATCATAGCAGAATCTTTTGTTTTATGATTGATAAAGTCAAAGAAAGAATTGATACCTTTTTGGATTGCTTGCAAAGGGGATAGATAATAAGAGATGATGAAGTAGAGTATGATAACACTTAAGGCAACCATGATACTTACAACAATTGTTTGTATTGTTGCTGTTTTGAAAATAGGCTCATTTATAACATCAGCACTTTCGGTGCTACAAACAAGGTAAGAAGATATTTTAGCACATATACCTAGCCTTTCTTTTCCTTTTAATCCATATTCAAAGAAAGAATAATCACCATTTTGTTTGTGTGCATTTAATACCGGTCCATGATCTACCGATGGATCTAATAACTGTTTGTTTTTAGCAACAAATATCTTTCCATTTTCATCAAATAAAAAGCTATTACCAGGCATATTTTCAAAATTTTCTTGAAGCTCTTTTACTGGAATATCAACCCCAATAATTCCTACAAAATTACCATTTTTATATATAGATTTAGTATATGTTATTACATATTGATTTGTTGCTTTATCAATATAAGGAGAAGTGATGAAAATATCTTTATTTTCTTTGGCTCCAATATACCATGGTCTAGTTCTAGCATCATAGTTGATATTTTGTCCATAAATTTCGATATTTTTATTATTTTTATCACTAGTATCATTACTTACAAGATTTTCTCCATTATCTAAACTTATAAAAGCAGATAAAACTCCAGAAGCTTTTCTATATGATTTTAAAATAGAGCCAACATTATCTATCAAAGCTTGTTCGGAATTTAATTTTTCATATGGAAATTCCAAAATTGTTTTTTCCAAATTTAAAATTAAATCACTATTGTGCTTTCGAAATGTTTCTAAAGAAGTTCGAGCAACTTGTAAAATATCATTTTGCCTTTTTAGCTCATTATCATAAAGGTATGTTTTGGTAAAGTAAAAACTTAACACACCTAAAATAATCAAACTTAGTGCAGTGAAAAAATTTGCCATTAAAGACAATTTAACTTTCAAAGTGTTAAACATAATTTCCTCCGTATTTTATTTTTGTAATTTTAATTTTTAAAAATTAATTATCAATTAATATTTTTTTTAATTAATTTTTTTGCTTTTTCCCACAATCTCACTCCCAATTCTTTTGCATTGTTTTTATCTAAATTTTTATATTTATGGCTTGCGAGTTTTTCGAGTTCATTTAACTCTTTAGCTAAGATATTGAGTTTGCTTTGTGCTAGCTTGCTAAAATCATCAATTTTTGGATTTTGTTTAATTTCATTAATTTTGATAAGAATTTGTTCTCTGTTTTCTTGTATTAAGCGTTTAAATTTGGCAAATAAAGTGTCAAATTTATTTTCTAATAAATCTTTAAGTATATCTTTTACGGGATTATTAAATTCTAATGATATTTTTTTAAGCATTTGGATAAATTCTTGCTCTATGTCTATAAGTTCTTTTTCTTTATTTTTTAAATCATGTTCTAAAGCACTATATGCAAAGCTTGATTTAAATTTTTCAATCGCCAAAGAAATTCCTTCTTGTGTCCCATAAATACTTCCTATGCATAAATCATAAGCAAAAGCCTTTGATTCGTTAGCAAGTTCAAAAGCAGCATTTAAAACTACTTGGGATATTTTTAAAATTCTTTCTTTTTCAAAGCTTCCTTCACAAATTGCATTAAATACAAGGTTTTTAGCGATTTCACAAGATGTAAGTTCTATGTTTTCACCTTTTTCTAAAGTTGTGATAAAAGCACTCTCGGCAGTTTCTTTTAAAAGGCCTAGTATTTCTATATCATAAAGCATTGCATCATTGATACTTATATTAAATT
Source organism: Campylobacter sp. IFREMER_LSEM_CL2090 (assembly GCF_025771865.1). Classification (NCBI taxonomy): domain Bacteria; kingdom Pseudomonadati; phylum Campylobacterota; class Epsilonproteobacteria; order Campylobacterales; family Campylobacteraceae; genus Campylobacter; species Campylobacter sp. IFREMER_LSEM_CL2090. The sequence continues at coordinate 139,781 of NZ_JAKMRA010000005.1, read as the reverse complement.
CATTTAAATTTAAATCTTTTAAAGTCTTTTCTAAATCAAAAAAGTTATCGCAAATTTTATGTTTAATGGTGTTTTTTTGTTCTTCTATTTTTACTTTTAATTTGCCATATTCGTTAATATAAACAAAAAATGCTTTTTTATCTTCTTCAACTCTAGCTTTAATAATACCTTGGATTATTTTGGAAATATTTTCTTCATTTATAAGTCCAAGTTTTTCTAATACTTTAGAAAAGATAGCAAAAAGCTCTTCATTGCTAGTATTTTCAAAACTAATTTTTTTATAACTTAGATTAAAAACAAGCTCACTAATTAAGTTTGGAATTTCATTTTTTTCACAAGCTAAGAGAGAATTTTCAAAAATTATGGCTAAATTTTTCATATTTTTCCTTTTTTATAATACAAATTTCGCTTTACTTTTTAATTGATTAAAAATATTTAAACGATCATCTTTACTATCGACATAAACACTTAAAAGATAACTTTTATATGTTCCTTGTTTGCTAGTATTTGAGATTTTATATTTAAATTCTCTTTCATTGAGTATTTGGGTGAAAATTTCTAAAGCATCAACTTCAGCTTCAAAAACGACTTTATAATCCCAAAAAGTAGGGTAGTTTATAATAGGTTCTTTTTTAAGATCGTAGATATTTACCACTTTTTCCTCCTTCTTTGCTTTCTAAAACTATATTAGTAATTTGCATGCTTTTATCAATAGCTTTAACCATATCATAAATAGTTAAAAGCCCAATGCTAACAGCTGTTAAGCTTTCCATTTCAACTCCTGTTTTTCCTTCACATTTTACGGTTGCAAAGAGTTGAAAAGAACATTCTTCTTTGTTTTCTTCTATATGGGTTTGTACTTTTGAGATCATTAAAGGATGACACATTGGGATAAGATTTGAAGTTTGTTTAGCTCCTATTATGGCTGCTGTGATGGCAGTTTGCAAAACAGGCCCTTTTTTAGCTTTGTTTTCAATGATAGCTTCAAATGCTTCTTTACTCATGTATATTTTACCGCTTGCACAAGCTTCTCTTTGGGTAATATCTTTTTGACTTACATCTACCATTTTGGGGTGATTTTTTTCATCTAAATGCGTTAAATTCATATTTTTCCTTAAGTAAAGTTTGAAAAATTATACCAAAATGTATATTTTTATATTAAAATACTACTAAAAAATTTTAAAGGATTTGCAATGGCTTATGATGATGAAGAATTTGAAAATTATGATGATGAAATGTATGATGAAGCAGATGATGATACTTATGCAAATAATCAAAGATCATATAATTATGATGATGATGATTATGAATACGATGATGATTATAGTGATGATGATACTTATGAGATGGATTAATCGTGGGTAAAAATCTTACTAAAAAAGACATAAAAGTTTTGAGTCTTTCTTCTTTGGGAGGGACTTTAGAATTTTACGATTTTATCATTTTTGTATTTTTTGCAAGTTATATTTCTAAAAATTTTTTTCCTGAAGATTTAAGTCCATTTTGGAAAATGTTTAATACTTATGGAATTTTTGCCGCAGGATATTTAGCTAGACCACTTGGTGGTATAATCATGGCACATTTTGGTGATAAATTTGGTCGTAAAAAAATGTTTATGCTTAGTATTTTACTGATGGTTGTGCCAACTTTTATGCTTGCTTTTATACCTACTTATGAAAGCATAGGATATTTATGTATAGTATTTTTAATATTTGTAAGGATTTGTCAAGGTATAGCTATAAGTGGGGAATTACCTGGTGCTTGGGTTTTTGTTTTTGAGCATGCTCCAAATGGACAAAAACGCACTTATCTTGGATTTTTAACAGCTTCTGTAGTAGGTGGAATTTTGCTTGGAAGTTTTGTATTTTTAATGATGAATAAGTTTTTTACACAAGAAGAACTTTATGAATGGGCCTGGAGAATTCCATTTTTCTTAGGAGGAATTTTTGGGATTATTTCTGCTTATTTGCGTAAATTTTTACAAGAAACACCTGTTTTTGAACAAATGAAAAAAGATAAGGCTTTAGAAAAATTCCCTTTAAAAGAGGTATTTAGAAAAGCTAAGCTGGGCGTTGTACTTTCTATGTTGATAACTTGGGTTTTGACGGCTTGTATTGTTGTGATGATTTTAACTATACCTTCTTTTATGGCAAAAATGTTAAATATTGATGCAAGCGTTCAAACTTACATACAAATGTTTGGTATAGTTGTGCTTGTAATTGGTTGTATATTAAGTGGAATTTTGGCTGATAAAATAGGTATAGTAAAAGCTTGTATGATTTTTTCGCTAGGATTTTTCTTAACTTGTTTATTTTATTTTAACGCTCTTTATACTAAAACACCTGATTTTAATTTAGTGAGTGTGTATTATTTAAGCGCTTGCTTTTTTACCGGAGTGATGAATTTTTGTCCTTTGATGATGAGTGAGGTATTTGATGCTAAGATTAAATTTTCAGGGCTTAGTTTTTCTTATAATATAGCTTATGCAATAGCTGGTGGGTTTACTCCGCAACTTGCTTTATTTTTACACACTATTGCTTTGGGAAATTTAGAAAATATTGCTCGTTTTTCTTTAGGATTTTATATGTTTGCTATGGCTATAATTTCGCTTACTTGTGCTTTGATATTTAAATATCTTAGTAATACCCAACGCACATACTCTCAGTGATTTTAATGCGTTTTTCCAAAGGAGTAGGACTGAAAAAATGGCATTTTTCGATATAAATATTATAACTATAATCTAAATTTAAAAAATCGTAAAATGCTTTTAAATTTACAAATTTAACCCCACAAACTTCTTTTATATCTAAGATTTTATAAATTTGAGAATTGTTTTTTTCTACCAAATGTGATGGAGCTAAAGTAGTAAATGAGCAAAAGGCGCTTGCTAATACAAAGCCACTTAGATTTTCACATTTTTGTATAAGATGTTGGTGTTTTTGTAAAATACTTTTTTTATGTAAAAATACCACTCTTGTGCCTTGATAGCGTGCTGCCTGAACATTTTTCCAAAATTTATAAGCATTTTTGGAAATATTTGCTAATTGGTGTAATTGTATATTTAAAATATAATTATCCAAGAATTGATTGGGTGGTAAAATAGTATAAGTCATATTTTTTCTTTAAATTTGTTTTTTTATGATTATACTAAAAATTGACTTTTGTTTATATTTTTAATTTCTAAATTTAATACAATAAGCCAAAATTATTTTTTAAGGAAAAGTATGAAATTTGAAACTATTAATCATGAGGGTATAAAAAAACTTATGGATGTTTTTTATGCAAAAGTTAGAATAGACAAGGATTTAGGGCCTATTTTTAATGAAAAAATTGGTATAGATGATGAGAGTTGGAAAAAACACAAAGAAAAAATAGCAAGTTTTTGGGCAGGGGTGTTTTTAGGTGATCCAAGTTATAGCGGTTCTCCTTTGAGAGCTCATCATGAACTACCTTCATTTCCAAGAGAATTTTTTGATGTTTGGCTTAATCTGTTTGATGAGAGTTTGCAAGAAGTTTTTGAAGATGAACCAAGAAGTATTGTTATAGAAAGAGCTAAAATGATAGCTCAAAGATTTCAAATGATTATTTATGATCACAGATTTGCTTAAGAGTTTTTAAAAACTCTTAGCGATAGTTAAAGGTATGTAAATTTTCACCTTGAGAGTATTTATAACTATATTTTCCATCAAGATAAATTACCAAACGATAATATCCTTTATGTGATCCAAATACAACTTTTCTAACATGAGCAGTATTAACTTGTAAAGTTTTTGTATTGAAATTTTGCTTTTTAGCAAAATCTATAATGATTTTAGTTGGATCTCCTATAGATAAATGTCTTAGCATTCTATCTTCGGTTTTGATATTAATCTTATTGTTATAAAAGCTAATAGAAATAAAATTATAAATATTTCCACTAAAAATTGGTGTTTCAATATTTAAAGTGGTATTGTTTTCTTCTGTTTTAGTGTTTTTTACCCCTTGTTCTTGTGGCACAGTAACAGAAACATCAAGTATAGGTGTGGCATTTGGACTTTTGGCTTTTATAAATGAGTAAGTGTCATGCCAATTGATACTTTTGTATATATCTAGAGTAGTTTGCTCTTCAGAGCCATCAAGGTTAATGTAGGTAATGGTAATATTTTTTAAAATTCTTGCATCAGAATTAAAAGTAAAATCCTGTCTTTGAAAAGGACTAAGTTTTACAAATTCGGTGTTTTGTTGTTCTGAGTTATTGTCAAAAGGATTATCTTTTGCATTTAAAAATACACAGGATAATAAAAATAGTAAAAAAAATTTAATTCTCATGCGAATTTTCTCCTTTAAGTCTTAAAAGCTGTAAATATTCTTTTTGAGCTTGGGCATTTTTAGCTTTTAAGGTTATTATGTTTTTCTCTAAAATTTTTTGCTCCTCTTTAAGCGATAATAAAACATCTAAAGAGGATTTGCCAAAAAACATATTACCAAAATACATAGCAACAATAATAGCTACAAATGATAATGCAATAGTTTTTATTAGATGATGACGAGCCTCTTTCTTTTTAGAATGCTCATCATACTCTTTTAATAAATCACTCAGAGCTTATCTCCTAAATACTCATCATTATCAAGTTCGATTTCTAATAAGCGATTGTATTTAGCTGTTCTTTCACCTCTTGCTAGAGCTCCTGTTTTGATTTGTCCTGTATTAAGCGCTACTGCAAAATCAGCTATAAAAGCATCTTCGCTTTCCCCACTTCTATGACTCATAATACATCTGTAATTATTTCTATGAGCTAGTCTTACTGTTCTCATAGTTTGAGTGATTGTTCCGATTTGATTAGGCTTAATCAATACAGCATTTGCCATATTTTTCATGATACCTTCTCTTAAAATATCTTCATTAGTTACAAACAAATCATCACCCACAAGTTGAATTTTATTGCCAAGCTTTTGAGTGAGTTTAATCCAACCTTCATAATCATCTTCAGCTAAACCATCTTCAATACTAAAAATAGGATATTTAGCACATAATTCTTCATAGCGAGCAATCAAGTCTTCACTTGAGAAAACTTTACCCTCTAAATGGTATTTACCATCTTTATAAAGCTCACTACTTGCTACATCTAGCGCTAGTTTGATTTTATTTTCATAGCCTGCTTTTTTAATACAAGTCATTAAAAGATCAAGTGGTTCAGTGTTGTTTGCTAAATTTGGTGCAAAACCACCCTCATCGCCTAAAGCAGTAGAGTGACCTAGATTAGCTAGTTCTTTTTTTAATACTGCATAAATTTCACAAACTGATCTCAATCCTTCTTTAAAGCTTGAAAAACCAAAAGGCATAATCATAAATTCTTGAAAATCTACACTATTGTTTGCGTGCGCACCGCCGTTGATGATATTGCACATTGGCACAGGTAATACACTTGCATTTGCTCCACCTAAGTAGCGATATAAAGGTACGCCTAGTGCATTAGCAGCAGCGCGTGCTGTTGCCATAGAAATTCCTAAAGTTGCATTTGCTCCTAGATTAGAGTAGTTTTTTGTGCCATCAAGCTCTAAAAGAGTATTATCTAGTTGGGTTTGATTGAACGCATCAAGCCCTATAATATTTTCAGCTATGGTGCCATTGATATTTTCAATCGCTTTTAAAACACCTTTTCCGCCAAATCTCTCATCATTATCTCTTAATTCCAAAGCTTCTTTTTTTCCTGTGCTTGCACCACTTGGAACGATAGCACTACCCACGCTGCCATCGCTTAGCATGATTTCAGCTTTAATGGTAGGATTGCCTCTACTATCTAAAACTTCAAAAGCTCTTAAATCTTCAATAATCAACATTATTCTTCTCCTTCATCGTCTTCTTTTGCGCCCAAAATCATACTATCTATACCGATTGAGTTTTGTATAGCTTGAGTAATTTCATCTGCAATAGCTGGATTTTCTTTTAAAAAGGCTTTAGCATTTTCTCTACCTTGACCAAGTTTAGAAGCCTTGTAAGAAAACCATGCACCACTTTTATCAATAATATCAAGTTTTACACCATAATCTATTAGCTCGCCTTCACGACTTACACCCTCACCAAACATCACATCAAATTCAGCTTGTTTAAAAGGAGGGGCTACTTTGTTTTTAGCCACTTTTACTTTAACGCGGTTTCCAATAGGCTCATCATTTTGTTTTAAGGTGGCTGTTTTTCTTACATCTAAACGCACTGAAGCATAAAATTTTAAAGCATTTCCGCCAGTAGTTGTTTCAGGAGTGCCATAGCCCATCATGCCTATTTTCATACGAATTTGATTGATGAAAACTACAGTAGTGTTCATTTTATGAACTATACCGGTTAATTTTCTTAAAGCTTGGCTCATTAATCTTGCTTGAAGACCTACATGTTGATCTCCCATATCACCTTCGATTTCTGCTTTTGGAGTAAGTGCAGCAACGCTATCTACCACTATTAGATCAATGGCTCCACTTCTTGCTATAGTTTCAACGATTTCTAAGGCTTGTTCTCCAAAATCTGGTTGAGAGATGTAAAGATTTTCTGTATCAACACCTAAATTTTTTGCATATCTTACATCAAGAGCGTGTTCAGCATCAATAAACGCACAAACTCCACCTTTTTTTTGACATTCTGCTATGATGTGTAAGGTAAGTGTAGTTTTACCTGAACTTTCAGGTCCATAAATTTCTATAATTCTTCCTTTTGGAACCCCACCAATTCCTAAAGCTAAATCAAGTCCAACAGAACCTGTAGGAATAGAATCAATTTTTTCAACTTCTTTATCGCCAAGTCTTAAAATAGTACCTTTTCCAAAGGTTTTATCAAGACTTTTTAAGGCTGCATCAAGTGATTTTCTTTTATTATCATCCATGCTTGTTAATCCTTTTATAATATGTTTAAAATTGTATCAAAAAGAAATTTAATATAAGTTTTTATTTTGAATTTTGCTAAAATACTTTTTTAGATTTTTAAGGAAAAAAATGAATAAAAAAATTAGCGTAGCACACTCTCCTGATGCTGATGATATTTTTATGTATATGGCGATTAAATTTGGTTGGGTTGGAAATGCTTATGAGTATGAAAATACAGCCTTGGATATACAAACTTTAAATGAGCTTGCATTGGAAAATATATACGATGTTAGTGCGATATCTTTTGCACTTTATCCTTTAATAGCTAGTGAATATGCTTTATTAAAAACTGCTGTGAGTTTTGGTGAGGGTTATGGGCCAAAGCTTATTAAGAAAAAGAATAAAAAATTAAAGTCAAATTTTAAAGTTGCTTTAAGTGGAGCACATACCACTAATGCTTTAATCTTTCGCATAAAATATCCACAAGCTAGAATAATTTATAAGAATTTTTTAGAGATTGAAAAGGCTGTTTTAGAAGATGAAGTTGATGCGGGAGTGCTTATACATGAGAGTATTTTAGAATTTGATTCTAGTTTGTGTGTTGAGGCTGAACTTTGGGATATTTGGCAAGAATTAGCAAAAAATGATTTACCTTTACCTTTAGGTGGTATGGCCCTTAGAAGATCTTTACCGCTTAGTGATGCAATAGCGGTTGAAAAAGATTTGATTAAAGCAGTAGAAGTAGCCGATCATAATAGAAAAATCTTAGCCTCCATGCTTTTAGAGCGTAATTTAATACGCGTTGATGCACAAAAACTTGATGTGTATTTAAATTTATATGCAAATAAAAACTCTATTAATATGAATGATAAACAATACAATGCCATAGATAAGCTTTTTGAGCTTGGATATAATCATGGATTTTATGAGAAGTTAATAAAAAGTAAAGATTATCTTATCCCTAGTGAGTATGAAGAATTTAGAAATTCTTGATAGAATTTAAATTTTTAAGGAGAAAATATGGAAAGTACTTTAGTAGCCTTGGGTGTACAAACTTTTAAAATCACACTTATGCTTTCTTTACCTATGCTTTTAGCAGGGCTTATTGCAGGGCTTATTATAAGTATTTTTCAAGCTGTAACGCAAATTAACGAAGCCACGCTTTCTTTTGTGCCAAAAATTTTACTTGTTGTTGTGGTAATAGTATTTTTAATGCCTTGGATGATAAGTTCTATGATTGATTTTACAACTAATATTTTAAATCAAATTCCAAGCTTTATTAGATGATTATTGATTTTTCTAAGTATTCTTCTGTGCGTATAGGTGAGAGCTTTGAAGTGCAAATACTTGAAGAGCCTTGCGAATTTGATGGTTTTTTAATAGGTGGGGCAAATAATCTTTTAATCTCTCCAAAACCCAAAAAACTTGGAATTTTAGGGAAAAGTTTTGATTATATTAAAATTTTAGAGCAAAATGAAAAAGGTATGTTTTTAGAGATAGGCTCTAGCGTGAAATCTTTTAAAATATATCATTTTGCTAAAGAAAATAACTTAAAAGGCTTTGAGTTTTTAAGAAATATCCCAGGGACTTTGGGCGGTATTTTAAAAATGAATGCAGGATTAAAAGATGAGGATATTAGCAAAAATTTAATTAGTATTTGCACTTTTAATCAAGAAATTTTAAAACAAAATATTGCTTTTGCTTATAGGTTTAATCCTATTAAAGAAGTGATGTTTAGCGCGAAGTTTTTTTTAGAATATGGATTTGACCCAGTTAAAGATGAGCTTTTAAAAAATGCAAGAAAAAATCAACCCAAAGGTGCTACCTTTGGTTCTATTTTTAAAAATCCCAAAAACGATCATGCGGGAAGGTTGATAGAAGCAGTTAATCTTAAAGGTTTTAGTAAAAATGATGCGATGTTTAGCAATGAACATGCAAATTTTTTAATCAATAAAAAACATGCTAGTTTTGATGATGCTTTATTTTTGATAGAGCTTGCTAAAAAAAGAGTTTTTGAAGAATTTGGGATTGTTTTAGAAGAAGAAGTGGTAATTATATAGTATTTTTAATATCTTCATAAACAATTTTAGCTATTTCTTGGACTAATTCTTGATAAGATTTATTTTTATCATTTGTGCTAAATTGAGTATTGATAGTAAGGATTTTATGATCTTTTAGTTTTTTTGTTTTAGCATTAAAAAGTTTGTATTCTATGTCGGCTTTGACTTCAAAAATTGAAAAAAGCAAGAAATTTTGTTGGCTTGCTTGAATGCTTTTTAAATCTAGCAAAATAATAAAATCAGCCTTTTTGAAACGATTAAATTCTAAAAACTCACTTGCATTGATGAAATTTTTATTTATTTGTAAGATATTTTGGCTATCGATGTAAGTTTGGTTTTCTTTTTGACTAAGTAAGGCAAAATTATTTTGCTCATTTAAAATAGCACTTAATGCTTTTAGTGTGTCTTTTGCCATGCTTTTAGCATCGATTTTTAAATTTGAAAAATAAAAATTATATTCTTTTTCATAGCTTGGCACTAAAGCTAAGGTGCTAATGTGTGAGAGTTTATCATAATTTATATCTTGATCAAGATTGATGATATTAAAATTATCATTATTTTGTAATTTGATGATTTTTTTATTTGCAAAAGAATTGGCATAAATAGCACTTAAAAAACACAAAAACACCAAAAAAAATCTCACTAAAAACCTTTTAATTTAAATTCATTCTTAGCAAAAGCTATAAAACTTGGAAGTTTAAAATCAGGACTATTGTAGTTTAAGGCCTTTTTATCAAAATCGTATAAAATTCCACCATTTTGTTTGACTAAAAAATCTCCCGCAGCTATATCCCAAGCTTTTGGGCCACCAAAACGCGGGTAAATTCCAGCTTTTGCTTCAAGTAAATATACAAACTTTAAAGCAGATGAAACCTTAATGCCTTCAAGATGATTTTGAATAAAAAAATCTTCATTATTATCATGATTTTTAGAGTAAAGGGCTATATTTTTAACCTTTTCGTATTGCTCTAAATTAAGATTTAAAATTTCATTATTTTTATAAACTTTAGTATAGGTATGTGCATAATAAAACGCATTATTTTCCACATCGCCTATAAGCGAAAGCACAGGAGTGTTTTTATGGATTAATGCGATTAAAACACAATATTCTTTATCTTTTTTAGCATAAGATTTAGTGCCATCAAGAGGATCTATTAGCCAAAAATACTCTAAATTTTTTCTTTCTTCATAAGAAAGTATATTTTCTTCAGAGCATATAGCTATATCGCTTGAAGCTAAAATTTCACTAATGGCTTCATTAGATTTTATATCAGCTAAACCTACCGGGGAATCATCATCTTTAAGCCATAAGGTATTTTTGTCTTTATATTCAAGCAATACCTTAGAGGCTTCCTTGCCTGCTTTTAAGGCTAATTCTAAAAGTGTGTCTAAATTTTTCATAAGAAAATTATAGCAAGTGAAAATAAATACTTAGTAGAGTTATTTTCTACTAAGATTATTGATAAATTTTATTAAGCTAATAGCTAAAATTGCTTCAAGTAAAGCAGTAAGCACTAATCCTGAGTATATATCTTGAGTGATAATATTAGTTTGATAAGAAAGCGTAGCTACTGCGATAAGTAAGGTTAGTGGCATAGAATGGCTTAAGCCAAATAAAAAGGTATTTTTTAAACCAAGTATTTTTACAAAAGTCATAGCACAAAGTATTCTTAGTCCTATCATAAAGATAGTTAGTGAAAAAGCTATGATTAAAACTTGAGGATTTAAAAGCATTTGGAGTTTAAAGCTTGAACCTATATAAATGAAAAATATAGGGATTAAAAAGCCATAACCAAAACTAGAAAGTTTGTGCTCTAAGTCTTTTTTATGATCAAAAAAAGTAGCTATAAATGAACCCGCTATAAAAGCTCCAAGTGCAACTTCAAGTTTAAAATAAATCATAATCGCAACTATGGCTATGAAAATTGCCATGCAAAATCTTATATCTTTTTCATTTTGATCTTGCCAAGGCATGAGTATGGTTTTAAGTTGTGGATACCACCAAAAAAGTACTTCTAAAAATTTAAATCCAAAAATACAAAGTGCTAAAAATCCCACCAAGTATAATAAATTTTGAGTGAGTGAGAAAAGATCAGCACCTTTTCCCAAAAATGCTGCAGCTATGGTAAGTAAAACTATGCTCACAACTTCAGCTAAAGTGGCTACCACCATGGATACATTAAGCCATTCACAGTTTTTGCCAAAGTCTCTATAAAGCGTTGAGAGCAAACCCACGCTCATAACAGGTATGATAATGACAAAAATATAAGAAATATCTATACTTTCAACCGCTAAAACACTAAAAACATATAAAAGTATGATGTAAATAAAAGCTTTATTAAGTAAGCTTCTTTCGGTTTTTAAAAAGGTTTTAAGATTGATTTCCATCCCTGCTATAAACATAAGATAGTAAAATCCTGCATTAGCCAAAAGCTTAAAATTCTCACTTTCTCCTATAAAACCTAAAAATCCTATAAAAGAGCCAAGCATAATTTCAGTGGCTGAAAGTGGGAGTTTTAAAAATTTAGCAATATAAGGTGAAGTAAGCAAACATCCTGCTACGACTAATAAAATTTTTAAATCCGTAGCAGCTTGAGCATCAATGGCATGAGCTAGCAAAGCTAAATCCCATTTGTTTTAGTTTTTGTATATCTTTGCTAGGTTCTTCGCCTTTAGTTGTAAGATAATCACCTACTACTATAGCACTAGCTCCTGCGTCAAAAATTTCATATTGTCTTTCTTTTAGCACTACTTCTCTACCACCTGCTACCATGATATGTGCATTTGGTAAATCTTTTTTAGTGTCTTTGATGATATTTAACGCCTCATCAGCATTTAATAAGTTTTGCTTGAGCTTTAAATTTTCATTTGGTATGAAAAAATTAATAGGCGAGGAAAAAGGATCAAGCTCTTTTAAACTTGTTCTAAAACTTTTTCTATCGGCTTCACTTTCTCCAAGACCATAAATTCCGCCACAGCAAAGCATTAAACCTGCTTCTTTAGCATAAAGATTAGTTTGAAATCTTTGCTCCCAAGTATGCGTAGAGCATATGTTTGGAAAAAATTCTTTAGAAGTTTCTAGATTATGATTATAAGAAAAAATTCCTGCTTTTTTTAATTCTTTGAGTTGTTCTAAATTTGCTATGCCATTGCAAGCTATGAGTAAAAGTCCTTCTACTTCTTTTTGCACCGCATGAGCTACTTTGCACACATACTCAAGTTTTTCATCATCAAGTCCAGCACCTGCTGTAACTAAACAAAAACCTAAAGCCTCGTTTTTCTTAGCTATTTTAGCTTCTAAAACAATTTGATCTATATCTTTTCTTTTGTATTTGTTGATATTAGTTTTTACATGAGCGCTTTGAGTGCAGTATTTACAATCTTCCCCGCACCCTCCACTTGCTATATTAGATATAGCACAAAGCATGATTTGCATTAAATTTCCTTTTTGATTTTGCATTTTAAGCACTCTAAAAATGTGCCTTTTTTAAGCTCTTTGATAATCAAAGTTTCACCACATTTGCTACATTTTTCTTCACTTGGTTTGTATTTGCTTATATAGTTGCATTTTGGATAAGCACTACATCCATAAAATTTACCACGCTTAGAAAAACGCTCCACGATCTCACCTTCTTGACAGCTTGGGCATTTCACGCCTATGGTATTGAGTTTTTTCTCGCTTTTTTCTTCATTTTGTGTTTCTTGTTTTAAATTTCTTGAGTATTTACATTTTGGAAAATTTAAACAAGCTATAAATTCTCCATATCTTCCTTTTCTTATAGCAAGCTCTCCACCGCAATCAGGGCAGGTTTCATCTAGCTTTGTGAAAGTTTTTTGGCTTTTTATATTTTTTTTACCTTCATCAATTTTTCTCATAAAAGGAAAATAAAACTCTCTTAAAACTTCTTGCCAGTCCATTTTGCCTTCTGCAATGATATCAAGTTTATCTTCCATTTTAGAAGTAAAATCACTATCTACTATATCACTAAAGTTTTGTTCTAAAACTTCTGTTACAACAAAGGCTATTTCATTGGGTATGATTTGCTTTTTATCTATACGCACATATTCTCTTGCACTAAGTAAAGAGATGGTTGGAGCATAAGTTGAAGGGCGTCCTATGCCAAGATTTTCTAACTTTTTAACAAGCCCAGCTTCAGAGTATCTTGAAGGTGGCTCGGTAAAATGTGAGCTTAATTCTATATTTTGTATATTTAGTATATCTTCTAGTTTTAAATTAGGTAAAATTTTATCTTTATCCATATCTCCATATACTTTATAATGCCCATCAAATAAAATTTTTCTACCGCTTATTTTAAAACTTGCTTCATTTGATTTTGCATAAACATTTTGAGTTTGAGATATAGCAGGATTCATTTGTGAAGCTAAAAAGCGATTATATATTAAAGTATATAATCTTGCTTCATCTTTTTCTAAAAATTCACTTGCAAGTTTTGGCGTAAAGCTAAGATTAGTCGGTCTTATAGCTTCATGTGCTTCTTGAGCGCCTTTGCTTTTAGTGGTATAAATATTTGCTTTGCTTGGTAAGTATTCTTTGCCAAAATCATTTTTGATGAGTTTTCTTACTTCTTCTAAAGCTTCTTTTGCGATGTTTAAGCTGTCAGTTCTCATATAAGTAATCACACCCATAATACCTTGATGGGTTTTTACACCCTCGTAAAGTTTTTGAGCAATCATCATGGTTTTTTTAGGGTTAAAACCTAGGCGATTGCTCGCGCTTTGTTGCAAGGTTGAAGTCATAAAAGGTGCTTGTGGAGCTATTTTTCTATCTTTACTTTCTATATCTTTTATTTTAAAGTTAGCATTTTTGCAAGCTTCAAAGATGAGTTTGGCTCTATCTTCGTTAGTTAGACTTAGTTTTTCTATTTTTTGATTTTGAAATTCGACTAATTCGGCTTGCAAGTCTTTTTCAAAAATCATATCTATACTAAAGTATTTTAAAGGAATAAAAGCTTTTATTTCTCTTTCTCTATCGACGATGATTTTTAAAGCCGCGCTTTGCACACGCCCTGCACTTAAGCCTTTTTGGATTTTTTGATTTAGTAAAGGACTTAATTTATAGCCTACTATGCGATCAAGTAAGCGTCTAGTTTGTTGGGCATTGACGCTATTTACATTTAAAGATCTTGGGTTTTTTAAAGCATTTTCTATAGCGCTTTTAGTAATCTCATGAAAAACTATGCGTGGCAGGGAATTTTCATCTTTATTAATAGCCTTAGCTATATGATAAGCTATGGCTTCACCCTCACGATCCTCATCGGTTGCAAGGTAGATGGTTTTAGCTTTTTTAGCTTTTTCTTTGAGTTCTTTTACTAAACTTGAATGATCATTTGAAATTCTATATTCTGGTTTAAAATTTTCATCTTCTATTTTTATACCAAAGCTAGTTTTAGGTAAATCTCTAATGTGGCCTTTAGAAGCTATTACTTCATAGTCTTTACCTAGAAAATTACCTATGGTTTTAGCTTTAGCAGGTGATTCTACTATGATTAAATTTTTCATTATTTTCCTTATAAGGATTAAAATTAGTAAAAGTGTATAAAAAAAAGTTAAATTTTTTGCTTAGATGGATTTTTAAATAAAATGCAATTAATGATATAATTTTCTATAATTAAATTTCATAGGATATAAAATGTTTTTGCAAAAAAACTTACAAGCTTTAGAATTTACCAATAAACCCTTACAAGAAAAAATTCTATCTTTAAAAGAAGAATTTATCGACATCTTTCCAAGTCAAACACCCTTTGTGCCTTCAAAAGATGATTTAATAAAACCTAATATATTTTTTTGCGGTATAGGAGATGGACTTTTTTTAAAAAAGCTTATTAATAAACATATTTTTATTTTTGATAAAGCAGAATTTTTTGCTAATGTTTTAAGCAAGATGGATTTGAGTCAAGAGCTTTCAAGCGGAAAAATATATCTTTGTGATGTAGAAGAGAAAAGATTAGAAGAGTATCTTGTTTTGCTTTTTTCACAAAAAGATTGTTTTGAGTATTTAGGGCTTTTTAAACTTTTACCTTATAGTGAATTTTATAACAAAAGCCCTATGTTTGATTTTGTGTATCGCAAATGTTTGGATGTGATAAAAAGAGTGGTGGGAAATGTTGATACAAGTTTTACTATGGGTAATAAAATGTACAAACAATTTTTATCTAATATACCTTTAGTCTTAAAAAATACTCCTTTTCAAAGATTTATTTATGAAAATAAAGGAAAAAATAAAAGTGTTGTTGTGGTGTGTGCAGGACCTTCTTTAAATAAACAACTTAAGCTTTTAAAAACTTGTCAAGATGATTATGCGATATTTGCTTTAGATGCTACTTATAAAACTTTACTTAAGAATGAAATTTACCCTGATTTTGTTTTTTCTATGGATATTTACGAAGAAAGTGCAAGTTTTTATGAAAATTTACCACAGAATAAAAAAGAAACCATTTATATTATAAACGCTGCTGTAGATAAAGCTTTAATGCAAATTTTAGAAAATAAAAATCCAAAAATTTTTATTTTAGAAAATTTAGATTATCAACAAAAATTTAATTTAAATGATTTTGGTTATTTAGATATTGGTATTAATGTGGCTCATTTTGCTTATAATTTTGCCATAGCTTTGGGATTTACTAATGTAATCATGATAGGACAAGATTTGGCTTTTAGTGATGATGGGAAGTCACATGCTAACCCAGAAGTTTTTACATTTCATAATGTAGAAGAAGTTGAGCATAAAGCAGAAAAACTTCGAGTGTTAGCTTATAATAAACAAGGTTTTGTTCAAACTCATAAAGGCTGGGATGAATTTAGAAAAAGATTGGAAGTTTTATTTTTATCTCATCCTGATGTTAAATTTTATAATGCCACAGAAGGTGGAGCTTTTATAGATTATACCATAGAGATGCCTTTTGAAAAGGTTTTAGCGTTATATAAAGATAAAAAACAAGATTATGTATTTCCAAATATTTTAAGTATTAATGGACAAGAAAAATTATTAAAAAAATCCTTAGAAATTTTACAAAAAGATTATTTAGAGTTAAATGCTTTACATCAAAAAGCAAAAGATCTTTTAGTAATTTTACAAAAACAAAATGCAGCTTTTGATGAGCAAGTATCAGAATCTATTTTTGATTTTAATGATTTATTAGATAATGCGAAAATTTTACAAAGTTTTATGTATAAACCATTATTTTATTATAGAGCTTTTTTTAATGTGAGTTTATATCAAGAACCTCAAAATGTTTTATCAAGTTATGTAGATTTTTTAAAAATATTTTTAGAAATTGCAGCGTTAAGTTTAGCAAGTATAGAAAATTCTATAAATGAATATAAAAATATCTTAAAAGTATAAATTTTTTTATCATTTTTTCGATATAGTTTAAACAACTGCATGGAAGCGGTTGAATTTATTTAAAAGGATTTAAAATGGGATTTCGTATAAATACTAATGTGGCATCTTTAAATGCTCAAAACAACGCAAATTTAAACTCAAGAGCATTAGATAACTCTCTAAGCAGATTAAGTTCAGGTCTTAGAATTAACTCTGCAGCAGATGATGCTTCAGGTATGGCTATAGCAGATAGCTTAAGATCACAAGCTAATACTTTAGGTCAAGCTATAAGCAATGGTAATGATGCTTTAGGTATTTTGCAAACAGCTGATAAGGCTATGGATGAGCAGCTTAAAATCTTAGATACTATCAAAGTAAAAGCTACCCAAGCAGCACAAGATGGACAAACTACTAAAACAAGAAATATGCTTCAAGCTGATATTAATCGTTTGATGGAGCAACTTGATAATATTGCAAATCAAACTTCATTCAATGGAAAGCAGTTGTTAAGTGGTGGTTTTGTAAATCAAGAATTCCAAGTAGGTGCGCAGTCAAATCAGTCTATCAAAGCAAGTATTGGTTCAACTCAAAGTTCTAAAATAGGTGTAACTAGATTTGAAACAGGTTCTCAAGCTAAAAGTAGCGGTATAGCTCAACTTACTATTAAAAACTATAATGGTATAGATGATTTTAAATTCCAACCTGTGGTGATTTCTACTTCAGTAGGAACAGGTATGGGAGCTTTAGCTGAAGAGATTAATAGAGTTTCTGACATCACGGGTGTTAGAGCAAATTTCTTAGTTGAAACTACGGGTGTTGGTAATATTAAAGCAGGAAAAACTAGTCAAGATTTTTCTATTAATGGAGTAAGAATTGGTGAGGTTGAGTATAAAGATGGTGATGAAAATGGAGCCTTAATCTCAGCAATTAACTCAGTAAAAGATACTACAGGTATAGAGGCTTCTAAAGATGCTAATGGTAGACTTGTTTTAACCTCAAGAGATGGTAGAGGTATAGAAATAGGCGGTAGTATAGGTGCTGGTGCTGGAATTTTAAATAAAGATTATAAAAATTATGGTCGTTTGTCTTTAATCAAAAATGATGGTAAAGATATTCAAATTGAAGGAAAAAATCTCTCTGCTATAGGTATGGGTGCAGCTGACATGATTTCTCAAGCTTCTGTATCTTTAAGAGAATCAAAAGGAAATATTGACACCAATGTAGCTGATGCTATGGGTTTTAATGCTTACAAAGGTGGCGGTAAGATGATTGTAACTTATGCATCTGTTTCTGATTATATGAGTGCAGCAGGTAGTGGTATGAGTGCTGGCTCAGGATATTCTGTAGGTAGTGGTCATGAAATGTCTAAAGTTTATAATTCTACCGATGCCTTAGTTTTTGCAACAGCATTTTCAGTAGCATTTGGTGTTAGTGCGGAAGCTGTAGCAGGCAATTCTCAATTTGTTAATTTTAAAGCTTCTATGAATATAGCAGCTAAAGATCAAGAAGCTGGAGTTACTACTCTTAAAGGTGCTATGGCTGTGATGGATATAGCTGAAACTGCTATTACTAACCTTGATAAAATTAGAGCTGACATTGGTTCTGTGCAAAATCAAATCACAGCTACACTAAATAACATCAGTGTAACCCAAGTAAATATCAAATCAGCTGAATCAAATATCAGAGATGTAGACTTTGCAGCAGAAAGTGCAAACTTCGCTAAGCATAACATCCTAGCTCAAAGTGGATCTTATGCTATGAGTCAAGCTAATGCTGTACAACAAAATGTAATGAGATTATTACAATAGTTAAGAAATCCAAAACACCTTGAATTTTCAAGGTGTTTCTTTAAAACAACTCTTTAAAACAACTCTTTAAAACAACTCTTTAAAACAACTCTTTAAAACAACTCTTTAAAACAACTCTTTAAATTTGGAACATTTATTGCTTTAAAAGTTCTAAGCAATATTTTGAAAGGATTTAAAATGGGTTTTAGAATAAACACCAACATAGGTGCAATGAATGCACATGCAAATTCAACTATCACAGCAAGAGAACTTGATAAGTCTTTATCAAGACTTAGCTCAGGTCTTAGAATCAACTCTGCAGCAGATGATGCTTCAGGTATGGCTATAGCAGATAGCTTAAGATCACAGGCTGCAACTTTAGGTCAAGCGATAAATAATGGTAATGATGCTATAGGTATTTTGCAAACAGCTGATAAGGCTATGGATGAGCAGCTTAAAATCTTAGATACTATCAAAGTAAAAGCTACCCAAGCAGCACAAGATGGACAAAGCACTAAAACAAGAAATATGCTTCAAGCTGATATAAATCGTTTGATGGAAGAACTTGATAATATAGCTAACACTACAGCTTTCAATGGTAAACAACTTTTAAGCGGAAACTTTATAAATCAAGAATTCCAACTCGGTGCACAGTCAAATCAAACTGTAAAAGCTAGTATAGGGCCAACTCAAAGCTCTAAAATAGGTGTAACTAGATTTGAAACAGGTTCTCAAGCTAAAAGTAGCGGTATAGCTCAACTTACTATTAAAAACTATAATGGGGTAGATGATTTTAAATTCCAACCTGTAGTGATTTCTACTTCAGTAGGAACAGGACTTGGTGCTTTAGCTGAAGAGATTAATAGAGTTTCTGATATCACTGGTGTTAGAGCAAATTTCTTAGTTGAAACTACAGGTGTTGGCCCTATAAAAGCCGGTGCTACAAGCGATGATTTTAAGATTAATGGTGTAACTATAGGTAAGATAGAATATCAAGATAGTGATCAAAATGGTTCTTTGGTAGCTGCTATAAATTCGGTTAAAGATAGCACAGGTGTAGAAGCTTCAAGAGATGCTAATGGTAGACTTGTATTAACTTCAAGAGATGGTAGAGGTATAGAAATAAGCGGTAGTATAGGTGCTGGTGCTGGAATTTTAAATAAAGATTATAAAAATTATGGTCGTTTGTCTTTAATCAAAAATGATGGTAAAGATATCTTAATATCAGGAAGTGGACTTAGCTCTATAGGTATGGGTGCAGCTGATATGATTTCTCAAGCTTCTGTATCTTTAAGAGAGTCAAAAGGTAGAATTGATTCCAATGTAGCCGATGCTATGGGTTTTAATGCTTACAAAGGTGGCGGTAAGATGATTGTAACTTATGCATCTGTTTCTGATTATATGAGTGCAGCAGGTAGTGGTATGAGTGCTGGCTCAGGATATTCTGTAGGTAGTGGTCATGAAATGTCTAAAGTTTATAATTCTACCGATGCCTTAGTTTTTGCAACAGCATTTTCAGTAGCATTTGGTGTTAGTGCGGAAGCTGTAGCAGGCAATTCTCAATTTGTTAATTTTAAAGCTTCTATGAATATAGCAGCTAATGATCAAACTCCAGGTGTTACCACACTCAAAGGTGCTATGGCTGTGATGGATATAGTAGAAACTGCTACAGCAAATTTAGATGCCATTAGAGCTGATATTGGTGCGGTGCAAAATCAAATCACAGCTACACTAAATAACATCAGTGTAACCCAAGTAAATATCAAATCAGCTGAATCAAACATCAGAGATGTAGACTTTGCAGCAGAAAGTGCAAATTTCTCTAAATACAACATCCTAGCTCAAAGCGGATCTTATGCTATGAGTCAGGCTAATGCTGTGCAACAAAATGTTTTAAAACTCTTACAATAAATCCAAATAATATAAGGCAGTTTTGCCTTATATTAAATTTCTTTTTTCTAAAATATCTTGTAAAGGTATAATGGCTATTTTTAAAGCTTTTTCTTGGACTAAAGCTAACTCGCTGATTTCTTCTAGCCAAGATTTATGTGCTGTAATCCAAGCAACAAGTTTATTTTGTTTATCGCTATCATTGTGCATAGGATTAACATATATTTTTGAAAAAGAACTTTCTAAATGAAATAGTGATGGTCCTAAAATTTCTCTTAAAAAAATATATTTTTTGCTTTCTATTTTTTCTTTTAATTTGTCTATTTTTGAATTTAATTCTTTAATAGTATAATGAGTTTTACTTTTTGAATTTAATTCTTTATGAAGTTTTTTGCATTCTTTTAAAAAATTTTGGTTAACTTTTATGTTTTGTTTGATTTGCTTATAAGCTTTTAGCATAAGTTCTTGGCTGTCCTTGCGTTTTGGTGGATTTAGTTTTGGAAAAGGTTTTTTTATCTCATCCATTAAAAACTCTTCACAAATTTCTTTAAAAGGTTTTTCTATAGTTCCTTCTATCCTTGCCCCACCTTCTGTGGCATTGTAAATTTTTGTATTTTTTTGTTCAGAAATTAAGTTTTCGAAGATATTTTTAAATAAAATCCATATTTCAGAACT
The DNA here is from genome assembly GCF_025771865.1 of Campylobacter sp. IFREMER_LSEM_CL2090. Classification (NCBI taxonomy): domain Bacteria; kingdom Pseudomonadati; phylum Campylobacterota; class Epsilonproteobacteria; order Campylobacterales; family Campylobacteraceae; genus Campylobacter; species Campylobacter sp. IFREMER_LSEM_CL2090. The sequence goes on along the minus strand of NZ_JAKMRA010000005.1, from coordinate 119,193 downwards.
ATGGACATAACCTTTTCCACCATATGCTTTTATTTTATACTTATCTTTGTTTTTTTCAAATTCTCCTTTATGATAGGCACTATGGATAAATCCTTCACTATGAGTTTGTCCATCATCACTATAAGCTAAATCTTGTCCTATTAAGATGATATTTTCATGTCCTAGTAAAAGCGCTAATTCATAATTTAAATGTGCCACGCTCATTCCACCGCTTACATAGCCAAAATCATGTAATCCTAAAGAATAAGCAAAAGGTAATGATCTTGAAACTAAAATATATTTTCTTTTGTTTTTTTCTAAAAATTTTATACTATCTTTATATACTAATGAAGCTAAAATAAAAGTAATGTCTTTATCAAAGTCTTTAAAATCATTGTCAAAGCATTTTGATACCACATCATCTCTTTCTAGCATACAAACATAATCAGGTTTTATACCTGCCTTTGCTAAGATAGGATAAGCACTATCAGCGCAAAATATAGTAGCCTTATTAGCATATTTTTTAAGTAAAGGAAGTTGTTTTTTTAAAGAAGGTCCAGTAGCTACCAATATAGCATTTTTACTTTTATTTGATCTTTTTTTCTTAAATTCACTAAAACTTGGATGTACAAGCATTTTAGGTAAGTTTAGAACAAATTGCTCTATGCCTTGCATAGCATCAATTGGATCATTTCCTCTTCTTAAAGCAATATTTTTAATAGCTTGTATATTTAAAGTACTAATTAGATTGATTTCTTTTTTTTGATCTTCATAAAATTTAGAATGAATGTGTAGATTGTAAGTTTTTAAAAATAAATTTAAAAGAGAGCATAATGTATCAGCTTTTGTATAGTTAAATTCCTTTGTATGGATTAAAATAAATCTACCTTCTAAAAGTTCTTTGGAAAAATCTATCATATTAAAAACTAAAAATATTAACTCAATGTCTTTTTCATATACAATAACTTTTTTATGTTCTTTATTTGCAAGCAAACTTTTGTAAAATATACCATTGCCTAATCCATAGAAAAAAAGTATAGGGTATCTTAAGTATTCTTTATTAAATAGCTCAATTTTTTCTTGCAGTTCTTTTAAAGGATTTATATATAAATTTTTTATATTTTTATAGCATATATTGCAATTTAAAGGATCTTTGTCAAAAACATAAATATAATCTTTAGCTTCTTTTATTCTACCTAATTTTCTTTTTAGTATTTGATATTCACTTCCTTTTAAGGCTTTTAAATTTTTTTTAAAAATCTCTGTTTTCATTTTTATCCTTTTTGATTAAAAAAATAATATCGTCATTTTTTATGTTTTTTATCAAAAATTTGATGTGTTATTGTTTTAAATTTTCTTTTATAGTTTTATTATAATTTTCAAGATATAAAATAATCTCATCAAAAAAATCGATTTGTTGTTCTAAGAAAGATTTTGTATTTTTTCCTTTTTCAACTTTGTATTTTAAAACCTCACATTCATTTTGAAAGCATCTAGCTTGTAAAATATCTGAAAAAAATTCACTTTTTGGGAGCTTAAGTCCTAGTTTTTCTAATCTTTCTAAGCTCTTATCTTTAATAGCTTTTTTGCATTCATTGATAAAAATTTCACTTTGTTTTATTTGTTTGTTGAGTTTTTCTTTGCATTGTTTTAGTTTTTTTTGTGGATTTTTTGCTTTTGTTAAAATAATATTTTTTTCAATTTTTTCTTTTAAAAACTCTTCACAAATTTCTTTAAAAGGTTTTTCTATAGTTCCTTCTATCCTTGCCCCACCTTCTGTGGCATTATAAGTTTTGATTTTTAATATATCTCTAGCTAGAGCTATATCTTTTTCAAAACTTTTTAAAAACAAATACCATGTGAGTTGTGTTTTTACTTCTTTATTGCCTCCATATGCACAGATTGTTTTATAAACAACTTCTTCATCTCCTTGATCACCATATAAATGTTCTTTTGGGTGAGACTTTCCATCATCACTATAAGCTAGATCTTGTCCTATTAAAATAATATTTTCAAATCTTAAAGCTCCAGCTAACTCATAAGCCATATTAGCAACACTCATGCCATTTCCCAAAAAACCATATTCATTTAAGCCAAGTTTGCTTTCAAAAAACAAAGGTCTTAAAACAAGCATATAATTTCTATTATTTTTTTCTAAATATTCTATGGTTTTAGGATGAGTTAAAGAAGCTATGATAAATAAAATATTTTTATCAAATTCTCCAAAATCATTATTAAAAAATTCGCTAGTCATATCTTCTCTTTCTAGTGAAAAGACATAATCAGGCTTAATTCCCTCTTTAGCTAAGATAATATAAGAGCTATCAGCACTAAAAATTACAACATTTTCTTGGTATTTTTTTAAAAGCGGAAGTTGTTTCATCAAAGAAGGACCTGTTGAAACTATAATGGCATTTTTTGCTTTTGCTTTTCTATCTTTTATTAGATTTTTAAAAGGTATATGAGTGATGATTTTTTCTAGATTTATAATATTATGTTTTATCCCTAGCAAAGCATCTTTTGGGTCATTTCCACGAGCAAGCATTAGTGTTTTTATGAGATTTAATAAAATTTGCATCACATTTTGAGCATTGGGTGTATAAAAATTAATATAAAAATCATTATAAAAATGAAAATTGAAAATTTTCAGCGTATGTTTGATTTGCGGATAATTAAATAAAACTTTAAGTTGAGCGGTGTTGATATTTGGTGTAAAAAACAAAATAAGTTTTTCTTTTCTAAGAAGCGTGGTAAAATCAATCATATGAAAAGCTAGATATAAAATTTCTAATTCTTCTTCAAAAATAACAATATGTTTTAAATGCTGATTTTTTAAAAGTTCTATAAAAAATTTTCCATCGCCAAAACCATAAAAAAATAATACTGGATATAATTGAAATTTATCATAATCAAAAGAATGATTTTCATCTAAAAAAACTTGATTTTGCAAATCAAAAATTTTATTTTCTATGATTTTAAATTTATGATTTTGAGTGATTTTTCTCAACTCATAAGCTAGTATTTGATCTACTTCAAAAAGAGCTTGGGTGTTTTTTAAAAATAATTCTTTATTCATTAATATCCATTTTTGTTTTAATTATAACAAAATTATTATTGAATGTACTTTATATTAATCAATAGCTTTGTAATTTTGTTGCTTTTATTTTATGAACATATTTTTTAAAGTTATTTTTGATTAGAAAATTTTCTAAATTTAATATATTTGTTTCTAAGGTCACTTTTAATGCAATAATATGCTCATTAATAATTTCAATAAAAGATAAGTATTCTTTAATCCAAAGAAGCATTTTGTTAAAATTATCTTCTTGTGTTTTTGGGTTAAGTACTTGAATTCTTGCTAAATTGAGCTCAAATTGAACACTAATAGCACTTGTTAGCTCTTTTAAAATATCTACTTTGATAAGTTTTATTTTATATTTTTCTATTTCTTGTATTAAACTAATAAAATTTTTTTCATCGTTCATTAAAAAATAAATACGATTGATCATATATAAATTTTCTTTATGTAAAAATTCACAAAGTTTAATGGCCTGTTGTGTTTTATAAAATGTTTTAAGCATAAGTTCGTTTTTTTTATTTTGTGTGATTTTGTCAAGTTGTATGAATGATTTTGGCGTGGTGTTTTCAAATAAAGTTTCACAAAGCTCTTTAAAAGGCTTTTCTATGGCTCCTTCTATCCTAGCACCACCTTCAGTGGCATTATAAGTTTGAATGTTTTGTTTTTTATTATCAGCAATAGCTTCTTCTAGATAATGCTTAAACACCATCCATATTTCGTGTGTTTTAACCATGCTGTTACCGCCATAGCCCAAAGTTTGAATATGGTCATAATGACTTTCGCAGTCTGCCTTATAATGGTAGTCTTGAGGATGTGAAAATCCATCATCAGAATAAGCTAAATCTTGTCCTATTAAAATGATATTTTTGTGTTGTAAGCAAGATGCTATGAAATAAGCCATATTTGCTACGCTTGGAGTATTTATTAAACTACCCAAGTCTTTTAAATGAAAAAGTTTACTAAAATCACCTATTTTTTGTATAAAGGTAAACTTTCTATTGTTTTCTTTTAGATATTTGGGAGTATTTTTATATACAATTTCAGTTAAGATAAATAAAATATTTTTATCAAAATCACCAAAATTGTTATTAAAAAATTCACTCGTTTTTTCTATTCTTTCCAAAGATAAAACATAATCAGGTTTTATATCATGTTTTGCGAGTATAGGATAAGCACTATCAGCACAAAAAATAGTTGCTTTATTTGTATATTTTTTAAGCAGAGGAAGTTGTTTGATTAAAGAAGGGCCTGTTGAAACTATAATAGCATTTTGATAAGTATTTTTTCGTTTTGATAATAATTCTTTAAAGGAATGATTTAAAAAAAGATCAGGTAGATTATAAATAAAATTTTCTATACCTTTTAAAGTATCTTTTGAAGAATTTCCAAATTTTAAAATAGAATTTTTTATATAAGTTTGCATAGTTTCGTTTGTTTTTAAAATGTCATTATGAAATTTTTCATAATAATCGCAATGGATATCTAAAAAATAAGTTCTTAAGAAATTAAAAAATGGTGAGCTATTACATAAAATTTGAAAATATGTAGAATTTATATTGTTTATATCTAAAATAATTAGCCGGAAGTCTTTTAATTCTTCACTAAAATCTAAAAAATGAAAGCTCAGATAAATAAATTCTATTTCTTTTTCAAAAATAACTATTTTTTGTCTATTTTTGTTTTGTAAAAGGGCTTTATATAAAATTCCATTACCAAAACCAAAAAAATATAGCACTGGATATAATAAATATTTGTCATTATATAAGTCCAATTTTTCATTTAATTCATCAAGTGTATCGTTATATAACACATATCCTTTTTTTTGGTGAATAAAATTAACATCTAAGGGATCGGATCCTTGTTTTGTATCAAAATTATTTTGCTTAAAATTTGCCAATTTGTCTTTTAAATTTTTATCACTTAAAGCTTCTAAATTTTTATTAAAAATATGTTTTTCCATGATTATTCCTTGAAATGTTTTTCTTCTAAAGCTTTAGCAAATTCTATATCACAACTTGCTTTTTTACCAAGCATGATAGGTAAAAATTTAGGATGCAAACCTAGGCTTGGTCTTACGCTTTTTATATTTTCTCGTGTGAAAATATCACCTTTTTTGATGTCTTTGCTTGCGTATAAACTTCTTGCAAAATGGCGGTTTTTTAAAGTTTTTTTATCCATGCTAAATTCTTTGTTTCCTAAAGCTTGCTCGCTTAAACGCACCATAGAACACATTTGCTTAAACTCCTCAAAATCAAGACTAAATTTAGCATCAGCACTATTTAAAGTTTTGTCTAATATAAAATGTTTTTCTATGACTCTTGCGCCAAGAGCTACGGCTAAAGTTGGCGCTAAAAATCCCTCGCTATGATCACTTAAACCAACAATAGTGTTAAATTTTTCTTGTAAAGTTTTTATGACATTTAAATTTAAATCACAAATTTGTGAAGGATAAGTCGAGGTGCATTTAAGCAAAATCAAATTCGGATTGTTTTCTTCTTTAAAAATTTTAACAATCATTTCAAGTTCTTCTTCATAGGCTATGCCTGTAGAAACTAAAGTAGGTTTGTTTTCTTTTGCTATATAACGCACAAAATCATAATCATTTGCTTCAAAGGAAGCGATTTTATAAGCTGGGGGATTAAATTGCCTTAAAAAATTTACATCTTCCTTAGAAAAAGGACTAGAAAAGCAAATTAAACCTTCATTTTTAGCACATTCAAAAAGTTTTTCATGCCACTCATAAGGAGTTTTAGCTTCTTCGTAGAGCTCATATAATTTGCGTCCATGCCATAAACCACCTTCAATAATAAAATCTTTTTTGTCAGAATTTAGTGTTAAGCTATCTGGGGTATAGGTTTGAATTTTTATAGCATTAGCTCCTGCTTGTTTGGCTGCTTGTATAGTTTTTAAAGCTATTTCAAGACTATTTGCATGATTGGCTGAAAGTTCAGCGATGATGAAAACTTTTTCATTTGTGTTAAAATTTTCTATAAACATTAAAAAACCTTTTTTAATTTAAATAAAAATTTACTATATTTTATATTTTAATTATTAATTATGATTAAAGGTTTATTTAGTAAAATAAATTTATTATAAAGTTATCTAAGGAAAAAACTATGACTAAAACACTAGAATATTCGATTTATCACTTTTGTGAACACATTTTAAAACTTAAAATTACACCAACAAGCGTGATTAGAGGCGAGCTTTATGGGGCTTCTATACCTTTGTATTTTAAAGATGAAGAATATAGTTTTTATCTGTTTTTTCAAAAAAAGGCTCTTAATGAGATTGCGCAATTTTTATTGCATGAAGAGTTAAAAGAAGATGATCTAGCAGATTTAGTAAAAGAAGTAGCTAATCAAATTATAGGTTATGCCAAAAAATTACTTAATGACACTAATGGCAAAGATGAATATCGCTTGGGTGTTCCTGAATATTTAGGACGTATTGATGGATTTTCAAAAATCAAACTCAAAGAAAAATTTACTTATGAAATGAAAAATGCTCGTTTTAGAATAGGTTATAAAAAATTATGATAGAAGATCATTTAGGATTGTTGCAATCTTATGAAGATATTTTAGATATTAGCGTTGATTTTGTTAGTGAGCTTGGTACTACTAATATGAGCGTAAGAGAGCTTTTAAAGCTAGAAGTTGGTTCTGTGATAGACCTTGAAAAGCCAGCGGGTGAAAGCGTGGAACTTTATTTAAATAGAAGAATTTTTGGAAAAGGTGAGGTAATGGTGTATGAGAAAAACCTTGCTATAAGGATTAATGAAATTTTAGATTCTAAATCAGTATTGCAGTATTTCAAAAAAGAATTGCAATGAAATTTATTTGGATTTTACTACTTGCTTTACCTCTTTTTGGGGCAAAAATTCTTGATTACAATATTTATCCAAGAGAAGATAGGGTGGATATTACTTTTTCATTTGATGTTCCTTATAAAGAAGGTATTAGTCAAAAGAAAAAAGATGGTATTATTATTTTTACTTTAAATGCTAAAAGTGCAAAAGAGGAAGATAGAGCGTTAAATTCTGATATTATAAAAAAAATTAAAATTTTTTCAGAAGATAAAAAAACTTTTATAGCTTTAAGTGTAGGCGATAAAATACAAATTACCGCTGATGCGATTGGTGAATATGGTTTAAGATTGCGTGCTCAAAAAGAAGGTGTAAATTTAAGTACTAAAAAAAGCTTAGAGGAAAAAAACGAGGAAATAAAAATGCAAGAATATGATTTTACAAATTATATTTTAGTTGTAAGCGTTTTGATACTTTTGCTTGTTGGACTTTGGTTTTTAAAAATATATCTAAGACAAAAACACCCTTTAGATAGGAATTTTAATTTAATCTTTCAAAGACCACTTGATAGACACAATCAACTTGTAGTTTTTGAATATGGTTTAAAGCGTTATACTATGATTATAGGAAATTCTAATGTGCTATTAGAAACAAATGAAGCTTTGATAAAAAATGAAGAACAAAACAAAGCACCTCAAAAGCCAAAAGAAAAAGATTTTGACTCTTATTTTGAAGAAAATAAACAAAGATTGCAAAATTTACTTTTAAAACAAAATAATTAATTTTGCTGATTAAAAGCTAAAATGATAAGTTTTGGCTTTGAAATTTTTTTGATTTCTTCTTTTGAAAAATAAATTTGTTTTTTAGTCGAGTATATATACAAAGTATGATTTTTTAGCGTGAAATCAAGATTCTCATCAGTGTCTTTTGCAAGTTTTTTTGATAAAGCTAAAATAAAATTAAGCCAAGCTAATATGTGATTATTTGGTAGTAAATCTTTTATATTTTCTATCGCAAATGAATTGATTTTTTTTCCATTGGCTTTTAAAATAGTAGAAATTAATAAAATTTCTTTATGTGAAAAACCAAAATGCAGGCTATTTAGAGCTATATAAGCACTATGTTCATTAGCAAAATAAAAATTAATTCTCTCGCCTATATGCGATAATTTTGCAGCATTTATAAGATCTTTTTTAAAAGCAAGATTAATTTTATGGATAGGTAAAAGGGCATCAAATAATTTATTTGCAAAATAAGCACTTTTATCATTATAATCTATACTAAAACGATCTTGTATAGATTTTAAGCTTGGATTGAAATTCGGAGGAAATTTGGCATTAAATTTTGAAAAATTCGTTGTTTCATTTTTTATTTTAGTATATTTTTGAAAAAGATTAGATAAAAATACACCTTCTCTAACACCCACTGCAGAGGTGATGATATTTTTAGCTTTTAAATTTTTTGCTAGTGCTAAAAATATCACACATCCTTCTTTTATAGTATCAAAACGATCTTTTTTTATGTTAAAATCATTTAAATTTTTAGCATTTTGAATTTTTTCTATGTGATTTTTTTCTTTTTCAAAACTATAACTAAAATTATGAATCATTTTTAACGGGTAAGAGTTTTTTTTCATTATAGAATTTGACAATGCCCTTAAACTTCCACCTATGGCAATGATATTTTCATTTTGAAAATGCTTTGGAACTTGTTTTAGTGCTTCTTGTATAAATTGGTCTAGTGCATTAAATTTTTTTGTATCGTAAAAAATTTCTTTTAATCTTACTGTGCCAAGATCAAGTGAAATACAATCTACAATCTTACCTTCTTTGATTAAACAAAGCTCAGTCGATCCTCCACCTATATCTATAGTGGTGGCATTTTGAATATCTGATAGTAAATTTAGCGCAGCAAGCCCACCTAAAAATGACTCCGTTTTTCCATTAATACATTTTATATTTAAACCTACATTTTTTGCTATTCTAGCTATGAAATCTTTAGCATTGGGCGCATCTCTTAATGCAGAAGTTCCAACAGCAATAATTTTTCTACATTTTTCTTTTAAAGCTTTTTCCTTAAAATAAGTTAAAGCTTTTTCGGCATTAAGCATGGCTTCTTCTTGAAGAATTTTATTATTATTGTAAGCATTTTCTCCAAGTCTTACTTTCTTTTTGTGCTCACTACAAATGAAAAAACCATATCTTGAGGTTTTTTCAAAAACTACCATACGAACGGAATTAGAGCCAAGGTCAATTACTGCTGTTTTTTTAGCCATTAAATATCTTTATTTTTATGTTTTAAACGAATGAAAAAACCATATCTTGAGGTTTTTTCAAAAACTACCATACGAACGGAATTAGAGCCAAGGTCAATTACTGCTGTTTTTTTAGCCATTAAATATCTTTATTTTTATGTTTTAAACGAAGCTCATCAATGCTTTCTACATTATCAGGATCAGGTATGATACAATCTACTGGACAAGCTACTATACAAGCCGGTTCTGAAAATTCATTCACACATTCAGTACAAAGATCAGGATCTATGACATAAATTGGATCATTATCATAGATTGCTTCATCGGGACATTCTTCCCTGCATGCATCACAAGATATGCATTCTCTAGTGATTAAAAGTGACATATTTTTTTCCTTTTTATAAGTAATAAAGCAAACTTATACTATATAAAAACTTATAGGTAATTTAAAATGAAAGAAAAAACAAAATCTACTTTTTAGAATGATTAAATCATTCTAAAATTTTAGTTAGTTTTTTTAGGAAAACAAAAACGATACCCTCTACGACGCACGGTTTCTATGGTAGAGATGTTAAGCGGTTTATCCATTTTTTGTCTTATTTGATTGATTGCAACCTCTATAACATTTGGAGTTACAAGTTCAGGTTCTTCCCAAATAGCATCTAAAAGTTGTTCTTTTGACACAATCTGATCTGAATGTCTAGCTAAATGAGTTAAAACTTCAAAAGGTTTTCCTTTTAATTCTATATCTTTTCCTTGATAAGTGATTTTTTCTTCATCAGGATCAATCACTAAATCATCGATTTTGATCACATTTGTTCCGCCAAATCTAAGTCTAGCTTCAATTCTCGCCATTAAAATTTCAAAATCTAAAGGTTTTTTTATATAATCATCTGCTCCAGCTTTCAAAGCTTTGATTTCATTTTCTTTATCTGCTTTTGCGCATATTGTAACTATAGCGGTTCTTGGAGATTTTTGCTTAATGGCATTAATTAAATCACTTGCATCATTATTGCCAATAGTCCAATTTGATAATACTAAATCATAGTGTCTAATACCTATAAAATACTCAGCGTCTTTAAAATTTTCTGAAGTATCACTTTGATAGCCAAACTCATTTAAGGTATTTGATAGAGTTTTATTAAGTGATGCTTCATCTTCTACAACTAAAATACGCATTTTATTCCTTTGAAGATAGTTTTAGTGCAAAAGTATAACACAAATTAAGCAAATGTTCAAAATTCTTTAAAAAAATTTTAATATTTTTTACTCAGACTAGCTCCAACGCATGCATTTTTGATAATATCAGGTTTGTAACAAGTGATATTTATAAATTTAAGCTTTTTATTATGTTTTTTAATATCCTTGCATATGTATTTTAAAGATTTTTCTATAGTTTTAAATTTTTTCTTTTTATAAATTTTTTCTATTCTAATACAAAGTTTTGCATAATCTAAAAATTTTTTACTTTTAGCTTCTAGTTCTATAATAACTTTTTGTTCTTGAATTCTTTCAAAATCCAAAAGCCCTATAATACATTTAAATTCTAAACTGACTTTTATATGACTTTGCATTCTTGTTTTCCAATAAGCCTTAAAATATTTGGTATATGTTTATAAATTACTATAAATGCAATAACAAAAATTGGTGCATGGGTGTTGATCACAGGCATGTTATAATGAAAAATAAATGAAGTAGCTATTAAAACAATTAAAGCTCCTAATGAAGCTAAGCTTGAAATTTTAAATACCTTTCCTATGATAAACCAAGCTAAAACCGCAGATATTATTTCAAAAGGTAAAAATACTGCTAAAACCCCAGCCCCTGTAGCCACTCCTTTGCCACCTTCAAATTTTAAATAAGGAGAAAAGCAGTGCCCAAATACTGCTAAAACAGCCATAGTCCATAAGATATTTTCATCATAGCCCATAAATTTTGCCACTAATATAGGTATGATTCCTTTTAATGCATCTAAAATAGCGGTTGCAATAGCAAGTATTTTAGCTAGTTTAGGATCGCTTTCTTTTACTACCCTTAAAACATTTGTAGCGCCTATACTTTTACTGCCCATATTTTTAATGTTTGTTTTAGCAAAGATTTGAGCTAGTAAAAGCCCAAATGGTATAGCGCCTATGAGATAAGCTAAAAGATAGATTATTAAATTTTCCATTTACTTTTCCTTAAGATTTTTGTAAAACTCTGTAATAATAGCAAAAAACCCTGAAATAAATATTTAAGAGATATTTTCTCCTATAATAATTTTTATTGTTAAATATAAATTTTTTATATTATTTAAAGAAAATTATAGATATATTTTCAATAAGTTTATTTTAAATAGGCTTTATTTTATCTTATTTAGGAGTAGATAATGAAAAAAATTTCATTATTAGTTGCATCATCATTATTAGTTGCATCAACTGCTTTTGCTAACGATAAAGCTTTGCTTGATGAAGCAAAAGCTGCAGGTTTGGCACCTTTACCAAAAGATCAGACAGGTGTTGAAAAACTATTAAAAGAAATGGGTATTAAAGCTAGTAAATTCTCTAAAGAGAAAGCTAACCTTGGTAAAAAGCTGTATTTTGAGCCAAGACTTTCTAAAAGTGGTTTGATTTCTTGTAATACCTGTCATAATTTAGGTATGGGTGGTACTGATGGTATAGCGGCTGCTGTAGGACATAAATGGACAGCTAATCCTCATCATTTAAATTCGCCAACAGTTTATAACTCAGTTTTAAATTCAACTCAATTTTGGGATGGTAGAGCAGGAACTTTAGCAGATCAAGCAAAAGGACCAATTGAAGCAGAACCTGAAATGGCAACTCCTGCTAAATTAGCAGTAGAAAAAATAGCTTCTATGCCAGAATATGTAAAAGAATTTAAAAAAGTTTATGGTAGCAGTGGAGTAACTTTTGATAATATTGCAGATGCTATTGCTACATTTGAAAGAACACTTTTAACTCCATCTAAATTTGATAAATTCTTAGAAGGTGATACAAAAGCATTAAATAAAAAAGAAAAAGAAGGTTTGAAAACTTTCATCGATAAAGGCTGTACAGCTTGTCATACAGGGGTAAATTTAGGTGGTAGTATGCAGGCTTTCCAAGTAGCAGCTAAATATAAATTTGCAAATGTAGGTGATTTTAAAGGTGATGCAAATGGCTTAGTTAAAACTCCAACCTTAAGAAATATTGCTGAAACTGCTCCGTATTTTCACAATGGTGCTATTTGGTCTTTACAAGAAGCAATCAAAGAAATGGGCAGTGTGCAACTTGGCATAGAAATTTCTGATAAAGAAGCAGCTTCTATAGAAACTTTCTTACATGCCCTAACAGGTAAAAAACCAAGCATTACTTACCCTCAACTTCCAAAAGCAACTGAAAAAACTCCAAAACCAGAGCTTTAATTTAAATCTTAAGACGCTTTTTTGCGTCTTAAGCTTACTTTATATAAAATCAAGATATAATTACTGCTTTTAGCCATTAAAGCTTTCTAAATTTATGTTTATGCATAATGCTTTATGGTGCTACCAAAATATTTTAAGAAAGGATAGCTGTATGTATGCTATTATAAAACACAGTGGAAAACAATACAGAGTAAGCCAAGGTGATGAGCTTAAACTAGATCGTTTTGAAGCTGAAGCAAAATCAAGCATAGAAGTAAGTGAAGTTCTTGCTATATGCGATAAAGAATTAAAGGTAGGTGCGCCGTTTGTTGCGGGTGCAAAAGTTGTTTTAGAAGTGATTGCTCATGGAAAAGACAAAAAAGTTGTGATTTATAAAAAAAGACGCAGAAAAGACTCAAAATTAAAACGCGGTTTTAGAAGACAATTTACTCGCGTTAGAGTAGTAGATATTAAAGCTTAAGGAGTAAAGAATGGCACACAAGAAAGGTCAAGGTTCAACTCAGAATAATCGTGATTCTATAGGTCGTCGTCTAGGTGTTAAAAAATTTGGTGGAGAATTTGTTCGCGCTGGCAACATCATCATCCGCCAAAGAGGAACAGCAACTCATGCGGGTAATAATGTAGGCATAGGAAAAGATCATACAATTTTTGCTTTAATTGATGGTTTCGTAAAATTCGAAAGAAAAGATAAAAATAGAAAAAAAGTTTCTGTTTATCCTGCATAATTTTAAGGCTACTTTGTAGCCTTTTTCTTCTTTTTAATCTTAATATATTAAAAAAAATATAATATCATTTTAAAAATTTATACTTTGGTGATTGTATGTTTATAGATAATGTGAAATTAGTTTTAAGTTCAGGTAATGGTGGCAAAGGTGCTGTGAGTTTTCGCCGTGAAAAACATGTTCCACTCGGTGGGCCTGATGGTGGCGATGGTGGAAATGGCGGCGATGTATATTTTATATGTGATAATAATACCCATACGCTAGCGCACTTTAAAGGTAAAAAAGAACTTAAAGCACAAAATGGCCAGCCAGGCTTAGGTCGTAATAAAAACGGCAAAAGAGGGGAGAGTTTAGAATTAATCGTTCCTCAAGGCACTCAAGTAATTGACGCACAAAGTGGGGAAGTTTTGCTTGATATGTTAGTAGAGGGCCAAAAAGAATTATTTTTAAAAGGCGGTAAAGGTGGTCTTGGTAATACTCATTTTAAAAACTCTACTAATCAACGCCCAGATTATGCCCAACCGGGTGTGGCAGGAAAAACCTTAAGTGTGCGCTTAGAATTAAAACTCATAGCAGATGTTGGACTTGTGGGCTTTCCAAATGTAGGAAAATCCACTCTTATAAGCGTAGTATCTAATGCAAGACCTGAAATAGCTAATTATGAATTTACTACTTTAACTCCAAAACTTGGTATGGTTGAAGTAGATGATTATAATTCTTTTGTGATGGCAGATATCCCAGGTATTATAGAAGGTGCAAGCGATGGTAGGGGTTTGGGACTTGAGTTTTTAAGACACATAGAAAGAACTTCTTTTTTGCTTTTTGTGCTTGATCCATTAAGAGATATGAGCTTAAAAGAGCAATTTTGTATTTTAAGAAAAGAATTGGAAAAATTTTCAAGCAAGCTTTATGCAAGAAATTTTGGCTTAATGCTTTCAAAAAGTGATAGCGTAAATTTAGGCGAAGAATTTGCACAAAAAATAGAAGATGATTATAATGAGCTAAAAGCTTATTTGCAAAGTCAAAATAATCCGCAAAGTTTTTTCATCAAGGTTTCAAGCCTTGAAAAAACTGGACTTAAAGAGCTTAAATTTATGCTTTTAGAAGAAGTTAAAAAAATTAGAAGTCAAAATAATCTTTGATGAGTGAAAATTTAACTATAGATTTTATTCAAGAATATATCAAGTCTAATTTTAAAGGCTTGGTATATAAATTTACTTATAAAGAACATAGCTTTTTTTATAATCCCGATAAGGTTTTAAAAAACGGAGTTTATTTTTGCACTATTAAAGAAAATGATGGCATAAATGATAAAGCTTCGAATTTAAATAGAGAAGGTGTATTTCGTCTAAGTTGCTCTCTTTGTGATCAAGATTACCAAAATCTTTTTGGTAAAAAACCTAAAAAAGCTTTAAAGGGTGAGGTTGTTAGTTTAAATTATGATTTTTCTATGCTTGATTTTATCATGCCTCATCCAATTTATGCTTATATGGGATATATTTGCATCAACAACCCTTCTAGAAAAAATTTTGAAATTTTTAAAGATTATCTTGAGCTTTCATATCAAAAAGCTATAAAAACTTATAAAAAAAGGATAGTGGTATTATGAAAAATATCATTTTTATGGGAACTCCATCTTATGCAACTTGTATTTTAAAAGAGCTTGTTGATAAAGGGTTTAATATCCAAGCTTTATTTACTCAACCTGACAAACCTGTGGGTAGAAAGCAAATTCTAACTCCAAGTGATACTAAAAAATTTGTTTTAGAAAATAATTTAAATATAGAAATTTTCACTCCAAAAAGTTTAAAAGATGAAAACATAACTAATAGAATAAAAAGCCTAAAACCTGATTTTATAGTTGTTGCTGCTTATGGGAAGATTTTACCAAAAGAAATTTTAGATATTGCCCCTTGTATCAATTTACATGCTTCCTTACTTCCTAAATATCGTGGTGCTTCACCTATACAAAGCGCTATTTTAAATGGGGATAAAATAAGCGGGGTTTGCACTATGCTTATGGAAGAAGGGCTTGATAGTGGTGCAATTTTAGAAAGTATAGAATGTGATATAGAAGGTAAAAATTCAGCTGAAGTGTTTATTATGCTTTCAAATTTAGCTGCTAAACTTACTGTTTCTACGCTTTTGAATTTTGAAAAAATTATCCCAAAAAAACAAGATGAAAATTTAGTTACACATTGTAAAAAAATCAAAAAAGAAGATGGCTTGATTGCTTTAAATAATGCAAATGAAATTTATCAAAAATTTTTAGCTTTTACACCTTGGCCTGGAATTTTTTTAGAAAATGGTTTGAAATTTTTAGATATAGAATTAGTCGATAGTGAAAAAACTCAAAAATCAGGCGTGATTTTACAAATAGAAAAGGAAGGCTTTTTGCTTTCATGTAAAAAAGGTGTTTTAAGGATTAAAAATTTACAAGAAAGTGGAAAAAAGGCTTTAGACGCTAAGACTTATTTAAATGGAAAAAGGTTAAAACTTGGAGATAGTTTATTTTGATGAGCTTGAATCAACTCAAATTTATTTAAGTGATAAAATTCGTAGTGGAGAAATTACTAACAATACAGCCATTTGTACTTTTATCCAAAGTGCTGGTATAGGTAGTAGGGACAATACTTGGCAAAGTAAGCAAGGAAATTTACATGTATCTTTTTGCATAAAAACTCAAGAATTAGCACAAGATCTTCCTTTGGCTTCTGCTAGTATATATTTTGCATTTTTAATGAAAGAAGTATTGCAAAGAAAAAATTCTAAAGTATGGATTAAATGGCCTAATGATTTTTATATAGAAGATAAAAAAATAGGCGGATTGATGAGTTCTAAAATCAATGATTTTTTGGTTGTAGGAATAGGGATTAATCTTAAATATGCTCCATTTAATGCTGAAATTTTAGATATAGAAGTAGATATAGCAAAACTTTTAAATGAGTATTTTTCTTATGTAGATGAGAAAATTTTATGGAAGAATATTTTTAGCAAGTATATGCTAGAATTTGAAAAATCAAGAAATTTTTTTATACATAATGAAGGTAAGATTTTATCTTTAAAAGATGCTTTATTGTATAAAGATGGTTCTATATTGTTAGATAGTAAAAGGATATATAGTTTAAGATGAGTGAGATAATAACTATTGCAAATCAAAAAGGTGGGGTAGGTAAAACTACTACCGCTATTAATCTAGCGGCTTCTTTAGCAGTGGCTGAAAAAAAGGTTCTTTTGATAGATATTGATCCACAAGCTAATGCTACAACAGGACTTGGTTTTAATAGAAGTAATTATGAGTATAATATTTACCATGTTTTTATAGGCAGGAAAAAACTTTCTGAAATCATTTTAAAAACTGAACTTCCACAATTATACTTAGCTCCATCAAATATTTCTTTGGTTGGAATTGAACAAGAAGTAGTAAAAGAAAGCGGAGAATATAGAACGATTTTAAGAGAAAAAATCAAAGAAATTGCTAAAGATTATGATTTTATTATCATTGACTCACCTCCTGCACTTGGAAGCATTACGGTAAATGCTTTTGCAGCAAGCGATAGTGTTATTATCCCTATACAATGTGAATTTTATGCGCTTGAGGGTGTTGCGATGGTTTTAAACACCATAAAATTTGTGAAAAAAACTATCAACCCAAAGTTAAAAATAAAAGGTTTTTTACCAACTATGTATAGCTCACAAAATAATCTTTCAAAAGATACCGTGGAGGATTTAAAGCAAAATTTCAAGCAAAAGCTATTTAGGACAGGTGATAATGAAGATGATTTTATCATCATACCAAGAAATGTAAAACTTGCTGAAAGTCCAAGTTATGGAAAACCTATTATACTTTATGATATAAAATCCCCAGGTTCAGTAGCATATCAAAATTTAGCACATTCTATATTAGGATAAAAAATGGCAAAAAAAAGTGCATTAGGAAGAGGTTTAAGTAGTATTTTGGCTGATATTGATGAGGTTTATGAAAAAGAATTAGGATCAAAAGAAGGCAAAATAGAAGAAATTGATATAGATTTAATTAGTCCAAATCCTTATCAGCCAAGGAAAAATTTTGATATACAAGCTTTAGAAGAGCTTGCGGGGTCTATTAAAGAATATGGTTTAATTCAGCCTATTGTAGTTTTTAAAAAAGATGAATTTGATTATATTATAATAGCTGGCGAGAGAAGATTTAGAGCATGTAAGCTTTTAGAAAAAGAACAGATTAAAGCCGTAGTTTTAAATGTGGATGATATAAAATTACGCGAGCTTGCTTTGATTGAAAATATCCAAAGGGAAAATTTAAATCCTATAGAATTGGCACATTCTTATAAAGAATTATTGGAAATTCATGACATAACTCAAGAAAAATTAGCAGATCTTATTCACAAGTCAAGACCACAAATTGCTAATACCTTAAGACTTTTAAATTTAAATAAGCAAACGCAAAATTTCATTATAGAAGGTAAAATTTCACAAGGTCATGCAAAAGTTTTAGTAGGACTTGAAAAAGAAGAAGAAAAAATGATAGTTGATACTATCATAGGTCAAAAACTTAATGTAAGAGATACAGAAAAACTGATTAAAAATTTTAAAAATTCAAATAATTTAGAAAAAAATACAAATTTAAATAAGCAAAATCAATCTATATTAAATTTAAAAGAAAAAATAGAATCTTTTGGATTTAAGACAGTGGTGAAAGATTTAAAAATTATTGTTAATTTTTCTGACGAAAATGAGATTTTAAAATTTTTAAAAATACTAGATTAAATATGCTTTTAGGTATATTTTGGTATAATTGCGCGTTTTATTTAGATTTATTTAGGAGTATTAATGTTTAATGATGTACATTTTTCCATCATGATAGCTACTGGTGTCATTTTTTTGCTCATGATAGCAATTTTAAATTCTATACTCTATAAACCTTTGATTAAATTTATGGATTCTAGAGATTTGACCATTAAAAATGACGAAGAAAAAATGAAAAAAAATTCTGATGATGTTTCAAATGTAGAAAATGAGTTGGAAAAAATTCATATACAAACAAGAGATGAGATTAATCAAATCAAAGCAAAAGCAGTAGAAGAAGCTAAAATAAAACAAGAAAAAGAATTATCAATAAAGAAAAAAGAATTAGAAGAACAAATGCATGTTTTTCTAAAAAGTCTAAGAGAAAAAGAAAAAGAATTAAAAGAAGAGATGCGTTTAAAAATGCCAGAATTTAAGCAAAGCTTTAAAGATAGCTTGAGTAAAATTTAAGGAAGATAAATGTTGAAAAAAATTACATTATTATCGGTGCTTCCTTTTTATGCTTTTGCAGCAGGTAATGGAAGTGGCGAGTATGATATTATCCCAAGAGCAGTTAATTTTGTTTTGTTTGCTGCTATTTTATATTATTTTATAGCAACACCTTTAAAAAATTTTTACCACGGAAGAATTGCAAAAATTGCCTCTAGGATGAATGAAATACAAGAAAAACTTATTGCAAGCAAAAATCATAAATTAGAAATGATGAAAAAACTAGATTTAGCTAAACAAGAAGCAATTAATGCAGTTGCTCTTGCAAAAAAAGAAGCAGAAATCATTACAGATAAAATAGAAGCTGAAACAAAAATGGAGATTAAGGCTTTAGAAAAAACTTATGAAGAGCATAAAGAATATGAAATAAGAAGAATGGAAAAAGAAGTTGTGCAAGCGGTTTTAGAAGAAATTTTTGAAGATCAAAGTTTACAGCTTCAGCAAAAAGAAATTTTAAATATCATGATGAAAAAGGTGTCTTGATGGAAAGTGTAATTGCAAAAACCTATGCAAAAGCTATATTAGAAAGAAAAGATTTTGAAAATTTTTATTCAAATTTATTACAACTTAGTTCAGCTTTTGCTTCTGATAAATTTGTAAGTATTTTAAATGCTTATGAGCTTAAACAAGAAAAAAAATTAGATTTTATACTTTCTTTATTAGATAATCCAAGCGATGCTTTTAAAAATTTTATGAGCTTAGTTGTTGGCAACAATAGAGAGATGTTAATTCCAAGCATTACTAAAGAATTGAGTGAACAAAAAGCATTAAAAGAAAATGAATTTTTAGGGCAAGTTTATTCAAAAGAAAAATTAAGTGAAGAAGAAATTAAAAATTTAGAAGAAAAACTTAGTCTTAAATTCAACGCAAAGATTAGATTAGATAGTAAAATAAGTGATAATGACAGTGTAAAAATTAGCTTAGATGGACTTGGTTATGAAATTTCATTTTCAATGCAAAGCTTAAAAGCTAAAATGAATGAATATATATTAAAAGCAATTTAAGGAGACTTGATGAAATTTAAAGCAGATGAAATTAGTTCTATTATAAAAGAAAGAATTGAAAAATTTGATTTTAATCTTGAAATAGAAGAAACCGGTAAGATTATTTCAGTTGCTGATGGTGTTGCTAAGGTTTATGGTCTTAAAAATGCTATGGCTGGCGAGATGGTTGAATTTGAAAATGGCGAAAAGGGAATGGTGCTTAACCTTGAAGAATCAAGTGTTGGTATTGTTATTTTAGGAAAGGGACTTGGCTTAAAAGAAGGAAGTTCTGTAAAAAGATTAAAAAAACTTCTAAAGGTTCCAGTTGGTGATGCATTGATAGGCCGTGTTGTAAATGCTTTAGGTGAGCCAATCGATGCTAAAGGAGCGATTGAAACAAGTGAATATCGCTTTGTGGAAGAAAAAGCAAAAGGTATTATGGCTAGAAAAAGTGTTCATGAACCATTACATACGGGTATTAAAGCTATTGATGCTTTAGTTCCAATTGGTAGAGGACAAAGAGAGTTAATTATTGGTGATAGACAAACGGGTAAAACTACTGTTGCAATAGATACAATTATTAGTCAAAAAGGTAAAGATGTTATTTGTATTTATGTGGCAATTGGTCAAAAACAAAGCACAGTGGCTCAAGTAGTTAAAAAGCTTGAAGAATACGGTGCAATGGATTATAGTATAGTAGTAAATGCAGGTGCTTCAGATCCTGCTGCATTGCAATATCTTGCTCCATATACAGGTGTAACTATGGGTGAGTATTTTAGAGATAACTCAAGACATGCGTTGATTGTTTATGATGATTTGAGTAAGCATGCTGTTGCCTATCGTGAAATGTCTTTGATTTTGCGTCGTCCTCCGGGTCGCGAAGCTTATCCAGGGGATGTATTTTATTTACATTCAAGATTGCTTGAAAGAGCAAGTAAATTAAGTGATGAGCTTGGCGCAGGAAGCTTAACAGCATTACCTATTATTGAAACTCAAGCAGGGGATGTTTCAGCTTACATTCCAACCAATGTTATTTCAATTACCGATGGTCAAATTTTCTTAGAGACAGATTTGTTTAACTCAGGTATTCGTCCTGCGATTAATGTTGGTTTATCTGTGTCTCGTGTTGGTGGTGCTGCACAAATTAAAGCAACAAAACAAGTTTCAGGTACCTTAAGACTTGACTTAGCTCAATATAGAGAATTGCAAGCTTTTGCACAATTTGCAAGTGATTTAGATGAAGCAAGTAGAAAGCAACTTGAACGCGGACAAAGAATGGTTGAAGTTTTAAAGCAGCCTCCATATTCTCCGCTTTCAGCAGAGAATCAAGTTGTGATGATTTATGCAGGAACTAAAGGATATTTAGATGATATTGCAGTTTCAAAAATAGGAGAATTTGAAGCAGCCTTATATCCATTTATTGAAGCTAAATATCCAGAAATTTTTGAGCAAATTAGAACTAAAAAAGCTTTAGATAAAGATTTGGAAGAAAAATTAGCTAAAGCGTTGAGTGAGTTTAAAGCAAACCATATATAAGGTTTTTAAATGTCTAATTTAAAAGAAATAAAAAGAAAAATAAAAAGTGTCCATAATACACAAAAAACAACTAATGCAATGAAGCTTGTTTCTACTGCCAAATTAAGAAAGGCAGAAGAGGCAGCTAAAAAGTCAAAGATTTTTGCTCAAAAAATTGATGAAGTTTTATCTGAAATTGCTTTCAAGATTAATCAATACGAAGGTCTTGATGATAAACTTCCATTTTTTAGAAAAAAAGACAATATTGAAAAAATGGATATTATTTTCATTACTGCTGATAAAGGCTTATGTGGCGGTTTTAACATTAAAACTATTAAAACAGTAAATGAAATGCTCGAAGATTGTAAAGCAAAAAAAATCAAGGTAAGATTAAGAGCTATTGGTAAAACAGGTATTGAGTATTTTAATTTTCAAAATATTGAAATTTTAGAAAAATATTTAGACACAAGCTCTAGCCCTGATTATGAAAAAGCTTGTGCTATTATTGAAAATGCAGTTGATGATTTTATAAATGAAGTTACAGATAAGGTTGTAATTGTACATAATGGCTATAAAAATATGATTTCACAAGAAATTCGTATTAATGAATTATTACCAGTGCAAGCTATTGCGAGCAAAGAAGAACAAGAGTCTCAATCTTTAATGGATTTAGAACCTGAAGATGAAGAAATTTTAAATGATTTATTAAAAACTTATTTTGAATATAATATGTATTTTTCTTTAGTTGATTCTTTGGCGGCTGAGCATAGTGCAAGAATGCAAGCTATGGATAATGCAACCAATAATGCAAAAGCTAGAGTTAAACAACTCAATTTAGCTTATAATAAAGCAAGACAAGAATCTATTACCACCGAATTGATAGAAATTATCAGTGGTGTTGAGTCAATGAAATAAATTTAGGAGTGATGATGCAAGGTTTTATTTCTCAAGTTTTAGGACCAGTGGTTGATGTTGAATTTAAAGAATATCTTCCACAAATTAACGAAGCTATAATTGTAAATTATGAATTAGAAGGAAAAGAATGCAAGCTAGTGCTTGAAGTAGCTGCGCATTTGGGTGATAATAAAGTAAGAACTATCGCTATGGATATGACTGATGGTCTTGTTAGGGGTTTAACGGCTGTTGCGACTGGAAACCCAATTAGCGTTCCAGTGGGCGAAAAAGTACTTGGAAGAATTTTCAATGTAACAGGTGATTTGATTGATGAGGGTGAAGAGATCAATTTTGATAAGCATTGGTCAATTCATAGAGATCCACCTCCATTTGAAGAGCAAAGTACAAAAAGTGAAATTTTTGAAACAGGTATTAAGGTAGTTGATTTGTTAGCTCCTTATGCAAAAGGTGGTAAAGTAGGACTTTTTGGTGGTGCAGGTGTTGGTAAAACCGTTATTATTATGGAGTTAATCCACAATGTTGCATTTAAACATAGCGGTTATTCTGTTTTTGCAGGTGTTGGTGAAAGAACTCGTGAGGGTAATGATCTTTACAATGAAATGAAAGAAAGTAATGTTTTAGATAAAGTTGCATTATGTTATGGTCAAATGAATGAACCACCAGGAGCAAGAAATCGTATTGCTTTAACAGGTCTTACTATGGCTGAGTATTTTAGAGATGAAATGGGACTTGATGTGTTGATGTTTATTGATAATATCTTTAGATTTTCACAATCAGGTTCTGAAATGTCGGCACTTTTAGGAAGAATTCCTTCAGCTGTTGGGTATCAACCAACTTTAGCTAGCGAAATGGGTAAATTCCAAGAGAGAATTACTTCAACTAAAAAAGGTTCTATTACTTCAGTTCAAGCAGTTTATGTGCCAGCAGATGATTTAACAGACCCTGCTCCTGCAACTGTTTTTGCGCATTTGGATGCAACTACGGTTTTAAATAGATCGATTGCTGAAAAAGGTATTTATCCAGCTGTTGATCCGCTTGATTCTACTTCAAGAATGCTTGATCCACAAATTATTGGTGAAGAGCATTACAAAGTAGCTCGTGGAGTACAATCAGTACTTCAAAAATACAAAGATTTGCAAGATATTATTGCTATTTTAGGTATGGATGAATTGAGTGAAGAAGATAAATTGATCGTTGAAAGAGCAAGAAAAATTGAAAAATTCCTATCTCAACCATTCTTCGTTGCTGAAGTATTTACAGGAAGTCCTGGTAAATATATTAGTTTAGAAGATACAATAGCAGGTTTTAAAGGTATTTTAGAAGGAAAATATGACCATTTACCTGAAAATGCTTTCTATATGGTAGGTGGAATTGATGAAGTTATTGAAAAAGCAGAAAAACTTAAGGCTTAATAATGGATAATTTAATACATATAGAGGTGGTAACGCCTCTTGGTATGATTTACAATGATAATGTAAAATCTATTGTTCTTCCTGGAAGTGAAGGTGAATTTGGTGTTTTAAAAGGACATGCATCTTTAATTTCTTCTTTAAGGGCAGGGATTATAGATATAGAAAAATCAGATTCTACCCATGAGTTAGTTGCTATTGATTCAGGTCATGCAAAAGTTTCTGAAACGAAAGTAAGCGTTTTAGCAAAAGGTGCTGTGTGGGTTGGAGGAAATAGTGATAGTGAAATAGCAAAAAGATTAGCAGATGCAAAAGATTTAATCAAATCTATGAGTAGTGATAGTGTTGCTTTAGCTTCTACTTTTGCTAAGATGGATAATAATGTAAGGCAAAAATAGTGGATTTTCAATCAATTTTTCATTTTTTTGAAAATACAAGCTTAATTACTTATATTGTATTGGCTTGGCTTTCGGTGTATTTTATACTTAGTTTTAGTATTTTATTTTCAAGATTAATGCTTATTAATAAATGGATGCAAGATGAAAGTCAGGCTTTAGAAGCTTTGATGAGAGGAGAGAGGGATTTAAGCCAAAGTGCATCAATTTTAAAAAAATGTATTGAGATTGATGAAACTAAGATGAATATTTATAAAAATTCTGTTGAGAAAAAAGCCACAATTGGATTAACTTGGCTTAGTATTATTGCTTCAACCTCTCCTTTTATAGGTCTTTTTGGTACAGTTATTTCTATACTTGAAACTTTTGGTGGTTTAGAAATGCAAAATTCTTTGAGTATTATTGCGCCAAAAATTAGTGAAGCTTTGGTAGCTACAGGTTGTGGAATTTTAGTTGCAATTCCTGCATATAGTTTTCATTTGATTATCAAACGCAAAGCTTATGAACTAATTAATATTTTAGATAGTGAGATAAAAGTATTAGTAAGTTCAGCAAAGGTTTAATTGATGTTTTTAGAAGAAAAACCCGAACTAAATATTACACCTTTAGTGGATATTATGCTTGTATTGCTTGCTATTTTAATGGTAACAGCACCAAGTATTACATATGAAGAAAAAGTTCAACTTCCTCAAGGTTCACAAAAAACTTCAAGTGCTCCAAATATCAAAAGTTTAATTATAACAATTAATGCAAAAAAAGAAATTTTTATAGGAAAAGATAAATTTAATTTTTTAAGTTTTGCGGATAATATGAATGCATTAAAAGTGCAATATAATACTCAAGAAACAGTTTTCATTAGAGCGGATAAGAATTTAAAATATGATGATGTAATGAGTGTTTTAAGAACAATGAAGCATTTGGGTTTTCAAAAAGTTGCTTTGCAAACTGAGTAAAAAATGGAAGAAAATTCTACATATAATTTTAAAGCTTTTACTTATGCGATTTTAGTTTATTTTTTTGTTGTTTTTTTAGTATTTTTTAAGTTAGTCGAATATAAGCCAAAAGCTATTGAATATACCAATGATCCCAATAGTTTTATTAATATAGAACTTGGAGATAGTATAAATCAAAATCAAGTAAATATGATACAAGAGCTACAAAAGGAAAATTTGCAAAGTTTATTTGAAGAGAATCTTTTGCAAAAATACACTACAAATAAAAATGTTAATACTCAAAATGTAGAACAACAAGCTAGTGTTTTCAATGAGTTATTTGGCAAAATAGAAGACTATCAAGAAGAAAAAACTACAAAAGTACAATCTTCAATGCCATCGAAAAAACCTACTTTTACTCAAAGAGAAAAAATCAATGATTTTTCTAAGCAATTAAATGAAAATCTACAAATTAATCAAGAACTAGGACAATCTGTTATAGAACAAAAAATAGGAGTTTATGATCAATTTTTAGGTGCTGTTAGAAAACATCTTGAAGATAGATGGAGAATATACAATCCTAGTGGTAATTTAAGTATAGAAGTAGAATTTGTAATTGATAATAACGGATATTTTTATTTGTTAAGTACCACTAGCGCACATAGTGATAATTTTGATAAAAAGGCAAAAGAATTTTTACAAAATTTAGAAGGAAAATACATAACTTTACCTCCAAATGGTAAAATAAGAAAAATTAAAATGAAACTTAGTGATATAATTGAGTTTAAAACGGAGAAGTGATGAGAAAAATATTAGCGTTTTTATTTTTTTGTTCAGTATTATTTGGGCAAGATGCGACAATATCTGTTGTAAATAAAGGTATGCAATTACCTAAAATTTATATTAAAGATCAATCAAGATTGAATGATTTAGATCTTAAAAAAAGCTTTTATAATATGCTTGTTAATGATATAAAAGTGAGTTCAAATTTTGAATTAACTCAAGATGAAAAACAAGGTGATTATATTTTTTCTTATGTTTTAAATAAAAATGGTAAGCTTTTGGATATTGATGTTGAAATTTTAGCTGCAAATGAAACAAAAACGAGATTTTATGAGCAAATTCTTTCCATTGAAGAATATCCATTTTTAGCACATAGAAGTGTCGCTCAAATGAATAGAAAATTAGGTTTTGCACCGGTTGATTGGATGGATCATAAAATTTTAATAGCTAGGACTCAAGGTAATAAGCAAAGTGATATTTTGTTGGCAGATTATACTTTAACTTATCAAAAGATATTAATATCAAAAGGTTTAAATTTATTTCCCAAATGGGCAAATAAAGAACAAGATGCATTTTATTTCACTGCTTATGAAGATGAAATTCCAACACTTTATAAATATAATATGAAAAATAAAAATATCACAAAAATCATTGCCAGTAAGGGTATGATGGTTGCTTCTGATGTTAGCGATGATGGTAAAAAAATTTTACTTACTATGGCGCCAAAAGATCAGCCAGATGTGTATTTGTATGATACAGATACAAAAGATTTAAAACAGATTACAAATTATATGGGTATTGATGTAAATGGCAACTTTGTAGATGATGATAAAAAAATCGTATTTGTATCAGATCGTTTAGGTTATCCAAATATTTTTATGCAAAATTTAGATTCTAATTTAACAGAACAAGTAGTTTTTCATGGTAAAAATAATTCTTCAGTTTCTACCTATAAACATTATATGGTTTATTCTAGCAGGGAGGTAAATCAAAGTGGGGTTTTTAATCTTTATTTAATGTCAACCCAGAGTGATTATATAAGACAACTCACTGCAAATGGTAAAAATCTTTTTCCAAGATTTTCAAGTGATGGAGAAAGTGTAGTATTTATTAAATATTTAGGTTCACAAAGTGCCTTAGGAATCATTAGAATTAATGCAAATAAGGCTTTTCATTATGGTTTAAAGGTGGGTAAAATTCAATCAATTGATTGGTAAAATATCAAAATTGTATTTTTTTTGTTATAATTAAACATGATTTTTAAATAAAAAAGGGGAAAAGCAATGAAAAAAATCATTTTTGCTTCAATTACTGCGTTTGCTGTTATTGTAAGTGGTTGTGCTACAAAAAATACTAGTGTAAGCAGTTCAAGTAGTGTAGATGGATCAAAAGGTAGTGGTGGTTCTGATAGATTTGAAAATCTTGAATCTTTAAATTCTATTGCAAATGTGTATTTTGATTTTGATAAATTTAATGTTAGAAAAGATATGCAAAAAGTTGTTGCAGATAATGCTGAAATTTTCAATAAAGAAGCTGCGAATGCTGCAATTGTAGTTGAAGGAAACTGCGATGAATGGGGAACTGATGAATATAATCAAGCTCTAGGTTTAAAAAGAGCTAAAGCTGTTAAAGAATCTTTAGTAGCTCAAGGTGTTAGCGCAAATAGAATAAGCGTAAAAAGTTATGGAGAAACTAATCCTGTATGTACTGAAAGAACAAAAGCTTGTGATGCGCAAAATCGTCGTGCAGAATTTAAATTATCAAAATAAGTTTTAAATAAATGAAAATCAAATTATTATCAGTAGCTCTTTTAGGAGCTACTTTTTTATACGCTGAAATTTCAGCATTTGATGCAGGAAAAGTAGATACAAAAACACCTTATGGCTTAACTCAAAATGAAAAATTACAATACGAAAATCAAGAACGCTTAAAAGCTTTAAATGAATATTATACTAATTTGACTAGTAAGATAAATACTGCTGTAGAAAATATAGAAGGTTTACAAAGTGTAACCGAGGGTTTAAATGCTCAATATTCTAAAGCAAATACAAAATTACTTTCACTAGAAGAAAACTATCAAAATTTTGATGCAAATATCACAAAAGAAATTCAAAATTTAAGAGCTTATGTAGAAGAAAATAGGCAAATTCAAGAAAAAAATCACCAAGAAATTCAAAAAGTATTGAGCGAAATAACAACTTTGATCAATAAAATTAATGATGATTATGTTTCTAAAGAAGATATGAACCAAACCATAACTTTTTTTCAATCGGAAATAGCTAGAGTGCAAAATCAAACAAATAATATTCAAGTTGTTCCTATTGCTAGTGAAAGCAATAAAACACAAGAAGTCATTAAAGAAACAAATACGACTTTGGAAAAAGAAATTGTTCAAGAGAAAGATGATAGTTGGAAAAAACTGCAATCTAGCGAAATTTTAAAAAAAGCTATTGATGAAACCAATAAAAATCAATTTGATGATGCAAAAGAAAAATTTGAGCATTTAATTAGTATCCATTATAAACCTGCTAGATCTACTTTTTGGCTTGGAGAGATAAGATATAAACAAAAAGATTATGCAGGTGCTTTGGGATTTTACAAAAAAAGTTCTGCTATAAGCACCAAGGGTGATTATGTGCCAAAATTACTTTATCATACGGCTATTAGCTTAGATAAAGTTGGGGATCCAAAAAGTGCTAATAAATTTTACAAAGCTTTAAAGACAGCTTATCCTGATAGTCCTGAAGCAAAAGTTTCGCCAGATAGAAAATAAAAAAGGAGATAAAATGGCTATAGAAAAAAATAGTGTAGTTTCAATGTTTTATGAGTTAAAAGATGCAAACACAAATGAAGTTTTAGAATCAAATATTTATGCTGAACCTATTTCTTTTATTTTAGGTAAGGGTCAAATTTTAGAAGGACTAGAAGAAGAAATTCAAAAACTTGATGCCCCATGTAATGCCGATATTGTGATAAAAAAAGAAAATGCTTTGGGTGAATATGATGCAAATGCATTGCAAACTTTACCAAAAGAACAATTTGCAGGGATTGATTTGCAAGTTGGTATGGAGCTTTTTGGCGAAGGCGAAGATGGTAATACAGTAAGAGTAATTGTTAGAGAAATTACTGAGAATGAAGTTACTATTGATTATAATCATGCTTACGCAGGAAAAGATTTGTTATTTTCAATTAATATTGTAGATGTTAGAGCTGCAAGTGAAGATGAAATTTTAACAGGAATTATTGCAGGTAGCAGAAGTTGTGGATGTGGTGGTGGAGGACATCATCATGATCATCATCACGGACATGGTGGTGGATGTTGTGGTGGCCACGGACATGGTGGTGGCGGTTGCTGCGGTGGACACTAATGAATAGTGCATTTATTTTCCCAGGCCAAGGCTCTCAAAGTGTTGGTATGGGGCTTAGTTTTTATGAGAATTCACTTAAAGCAAGAGAATTATTAGATTGTGCAAGTGATTATTGTAAAATTGATTTTAAAAATTTGCTTTTTAAGGAAAATGAAAATTTAAATAAAAGCGAATTTACACAAATGGCCATAGTGTTAAACTCACTAATGGCTTATGAAGCTTTAAAAGAGCAAGCTAGTATAGAAGCTAAGTATAGTTTAGGCCATTCACTAGGAGAATTTAGTGCTTTAGCGACTCAAGGTGCATTTGACTTTTTAGATGTTATAGCACTTGTTAACAAGCGTGGCCAATTTATGCAGGAGGATTGCTCTAAAATCGAAGCTGGTATGATGGTGGTTTTAGGACTTGAAGATAAAGTAGTAGAAGAACTTTGTCAAAAGGCATTAAGTGAGCAAAAAAGTATTTTTGCAGCTAATTATAATTGTGAAGGACAGATTGTAGTAGCGGGCTTAAAGCCTGATTTAGCTTCTTATGAGAGTGAGTTTAAGAA
Source organism: Campylobacter sp. IFREMER_LSEM_CL2090 (assembly GCF_025771865.1). Lineage (NCBI taxonomy): Bacteria > Pseudomonadati > Campylobacterota > Epsilonproteobacteria > Campylobacterales > Campylobacteraceae > Campylobacter > Campylobacter sp. IFREMER_LSEM_CL2090. The sequence goes on along the minus strand of NZ_JAKMRA010000005.1, from coordinate 89,806 downwards.
TGCAGGAGCCAAAAGAGCTATGCTTTTGAATATGAGTGTTGCAAGCCATTGTCCATTATTAAAAAATGCGTCTTTAAAACTTACAAAAGAACTAGAGCTTGTGTTAAAAGATGATTTTAAAAGTGTAGTTTCAAATGTAAATGCAAAAATATATAGTGATAAAACTCAAGCTTTAACACTTTTAAGTGAGCAACTTATAAAGCCTGTTCTTTATAAACAAAGCATTAAAACAATAGACAATGAAGTGGATTTTTATATAGAATTTGGCGCGAGCGTGCTAAAGGGCTTAAATAAAAAAATCACTCAAAAAGAAACTTATGCTTTAAGTAAAATAGAAGATATTGATGAAATTCTAAAGGTGATTAAATGAAAATAGCTATTTTAGGAGCTATGCCCGAAGAGGTTACTCCTTTACTCGAAACATTAAAAGAATATCAAACAATTGAATATGCAAATAATACTTATTATATTGCAAAATACAAAAATCATGAATTAATCATCGCTTATTCTAAGATAGGGAAAGTAAATTCCACTCTTAGCGCGACTATTATGATAGAAAAATTTAAAGCTGAACTTATGCTTTTTACAGGAGTGGCTGGTGCTTTTAATCCTAGTTTGGAAATAGGGGATTTAATCTATGCTACAAAATTAGCTCAATATGATTTAGATATTACAGCTTTTGGACATCCGCTTGGTTATGTTCCTGGTAATGAAATTTTTATAAAAACAGACGATAAGCTTAATAATCTTGCCATAGAGGTTGCTAAAGAACTTGGTGTTAAATTACAATCAGGTATTATCGCTACGGGTGATGAATTTATTTGTGATGAGAATAAAAAAGCAAAAATTAGAGAAATTTTTAATGCAGATGCTTGTGAAATGGAAGGAGCTAGTGTGGCTTTGGTATGTGATGCTTTAAAAATTCCATGTTTGGTTTTAAGATCAATGAGTGATAAGGCAGGCGAAAAAGCTGAATTTGACTTTGATGAGTTTGTAGAAAAATCCGCTAAAATTTCAGCTAATTTTGTTTTAAAAATTTGTGAGAAATTATGATAAATCTTAGCAAAAGACTAATCAGAGAAGTTGCAAAAGCAAATGCTAAGTTTTCCTTAATAGGAGATAATGATAAAGTTTTATTAGGACTTAGTGGTGGGAAAGACTCTCTAGCTCTAGCTCATCTTTTAAAGCGTATGCAAGCACATGCACCTTTTAAATTTGAACTTAAAGCAGTAACTTTAAGTTATGGCATGGGTGAAGATTACACCAAACTTCATAATCACTGCAAAGAACATGGTATTGACCATGAGGTTATTGATTCTAATATTTATGAAATTTCAGGTGATACCATTAGAAAAAATTCAAGCTTTTGTAGCTATTTTTCAAGAATGAGACGTGGTGCTTTATATACTTACGCCTTAGAAAATGGTTTTAATAAATTAGCCATAGCTCATCATTTAGATGATGCAGTAGAGAGTTTTTTTATGAATTTCATTTATAATGGTGCTCTTAGAAGTTTAGCGCCAAAATATAAAAGTAAAAGAGGTATAGAAGTCATCCGTCCTTTGATTTTTGTAAGAGAAAGACAATTAAGGGAAAATGCTATTAATAATGAATTAGAAGTAATTGGTAATGAATTTTGTCCTGGTATGAAATTAAGTGAAAAAAATGTAAAATTTCCTCATGCTAGAGAAGAAGCTAAACAGCTTTTAGCAAATTTAGAAAAAGAAAATCCAAAATTATTTACGAGCTTAAAAACTGCATTTGAAAATATCCACACGGATAGTTTTTTCATGGTTAAGGATAATGACTAAACTTTTAATTATAGTTGATTATCAAAATGATTTTATCGATGGTAGCTTAGGTTTTGAAAAAGCTACCAAGATAAAAGATAATATTCTTACTCTTTTAAAAAATCATCAAGGTGATGTTGTTTTTACTTTTGATACGCATGATGAGAGCTATTTAAAAACCCAAGAAGGAAAAAAACTGCCTATTTATCATTGTATTAAAGATACTTTTGGTTGGCAAATGCCAAGTGATTTTAATGTGTATTTAAAAAATGCAAAAAAAATCTTTTATAAGAATGCTTTTGGTAGTTTAGAATTGGCTAATTTTTTAAAACAAAATCATTATGAAAGTATAGAATTTTGTGGTTTGGTTTCGCATATTTGTGTATTTAGTAATATTATTTTAGCTCAAAGCGCCACGCCTAATTCTAAAATTATTTTACATAAAAACGCTACTGCAAGTTTTAATGAATCTTTAGAAAATAGTGCTTATGAAATTTTACAAGCTTATGGCATAGAGCTTTTATAGATGCAAGGCTTTATTTTGCACACTCAGAGTGTAAAAGATGAGGATTTGATTGTTTATCTTTTAAGTGCCAAAAAAGTTATTAAAAGTTATAGATTTTACGGAATGAGACATTCTAATATTCTAAATGGATATAAGATTGATTTTGAACTTGAAGAAAGTTCTAGATTTTTACCGCGCTTAAAAGATGTTTTACACATTGGATTTTCTTGGATTTTAGATAGAGAAAAAATGTTTTTTTGGCAAGAATTTATCAGGCTTTTTTATTGGCATTTAAAAGATGTTGAGGAGATTGATAGTTTTTATTTTGAGCTTTTAGAAGATTGTGCTAAGCGTTTTGAAAAACAAGATTGCAAGCGTGTGATTGTGGATGCTTATTTAAAGATTCTAAGCTTTGAAGGACGCTTGCATAAGGATTTTATTTGCTTTTTATGTGATGAGTGTATAAAAGAAGATGTTGTATTGATAAGGGCTTTTTTGCCTGCGCATAAAAAATGTGCTTTTGGCTATGAGTTTAAAGCTAAAGATCTTGTGAGGTTTTATGAAAATTTTAATTCATCGCATTTTAGCGATGAATATATTGATAATTTATATAAAATCATTAAAGAGGGTTTTTAAGAGTAATATCATACATCATAATAGCCTCTTGTCTTAATTTTGCGATGATATTTGCACTATCAATATGTGTATTTTTTATAATAGCTTCCTTGCTATTTTTAATATCTTCAAGCAAATTTCCAAGTTGTTTTTGGGAGCTTTGTAAGCAAGTGCTTATACATTTTGGTTGTGTTTGTTGTAAAACTTGCTCGAAATTTAAACTTTGATTGTTAAGCTTTGAAGCATGTGCTGCTAGATTATTTGCACTTGTTCTAATGCCACCTAATGCTTTGTAAATCCCTTTTGAATTGATATGAGCTGCCATGAACCTTCCTTGTTTTATGGTATCTCTTCATTCATATTGCTTAGAAATTTACAAGCAAAAATCATTCCTTATTGAAAAATTCTTGCATATATTTTCGCATAATTTCTGCATCATTAATGCGATTAACACAATCTCTAAAATTTGAAGCATCTTCATAGCCTTTAGAATATTCATGTAAGTGCTTTCTAAATATGCTTATACCTTGTTCTTTATAATGTTTTAGCATTTCTTCAAAATGCGTAAAGATGATTTTGTTTTTTAAAGTTTTATCGATTTTTTTACCAGTTTTTACCTCATGAAATATCCAAGGTTTTCCTATGCTTGCACGCCCTATCATCAATGCATCACAATTTGTTATTTTAAAAACTTCTTTAGCATTTTCTGTGCTAATATCGCCATTTGCAACTAAAGGAATTTTGATATTTTCTTTAGCTAAAGCTATAGCTTCATAATCAGAATTTCCGCTATACATTTGTTTTCTAGTGCGACCATGCATACTGATAAAATCTACCCCAGCATTTTCACATGCTTTAGCAATGATAATAGGATCTTTTTTTTCAAACCCTAATCTTACTTTGACACTAGTTAGCTTTTTATTGCTTGTTTTTTTGATAAGTTCTAAAATTCTTTGCAATTTATCAAGATCTTGCAAAAGAGCACTACCTGCACATTGTTTTATAACTTTACTTACAGGACAGCCGCAATTAAAATCAATCCCATCTATAAAATCAAAACGATTTAATATTTCTACCGCCCTTTGAATCACACTTTCATCCGAGCCTGCAATTTGAACTATATAAGGATTTTCAAGTTCAGCTTTTTCTAACATTTTAAGAGTTTTTGAGCTTTCATACACTAAAGCATTAGAACTTATCATCTCACTAATTGTTATATCAGCCCCAAATTGTTTAACTAAATTTCTCAAAGGTAAGTCTGAAAAACCTGCCATAGGAGCTAAAAACAAAGGTTTTTTACTAAAATCTATCATTGTATAAATTTTTCAAGTTCTATTTTTTTATTATGTTCTCTTAAAAAGAGCAAGAGTCTAAAATCCTTATGTTCGTTTTGATCATTTCCTAATTCATTAAGCAATTCATCATACATACCAAATTCTGCTAAAGTATAAAGATAAGCTCTTAAAGCTTGAGAATGACTATCTTTTAACTTTTTAAATAAAGCAATTAATATTTGAGGCTCTATTTTTTTACAAAGTATTTTTGTGCATTGTAAATATGACTTATCATCTAAGGTATTCATGCTAAGCAAAACTTCGATTTCAGCATGATTTAATTCCAAATTTTCTTTTTCAAATCTATCCAAAAGTAATAAAATATCATCTTGATTTTTTTGTATTTTTAGTGTTTTAATTTGGCTATAAGGTGCATTATCTAATACCATTTTATAAGCAAAATTTTCTAATTCATTTGTCAGAATTTCTTTATTTTTAATAAAAGAAAAAGCATAGTCATTATCTTTTTGGAAGTGATTTTTTTCATTTAAAATGAAAATTTCATTATGTGGATCGAGTTTGTATTTTTTTAATTCCACAAATTCCTTTTTGTCTAACTGCTCTAAAATATTTATAATATCATCTATTTTTGTATTTTGATTTTTTTCTTTAAAATAAAGAGCTTGAGTGTTTTTGGCTATATCTTGAAATTCTTGAGTTTTAAATTTAATTTTACTTATTTTTTTCAAAAATACATCAATTAAAAAATTTTCATAATTTTTGCTATCTTTAATAAGATTTTTGTATTGTAAATGTTTTAAAAAACCATAAAAGCTCATATGTAATAAAGCTAAAATCATCAAAATAAATGCAGGTAAAATTACCCATAAGCTGATAGGTAAATTTAGCTCAAAAGTAGAAATTGTGAAAGTGTAATTTCCCAAATTTAGATTATAAACTAAGGCTGCTACGATTAAAAGATAAACTAAACTTGCAAAGAAAAATAATTTTACTTTCATAATTCTTTCCTTTTTTCTAAGTTTTCACGACAATTTATACAATATTTTGCGTGAGGTTTTACTTTGAGTCTTTCAGGATGTATATCTTCATCACAATACTCACAAATTCCATAAGTATTGTTATCTATTTTGCTTAATGAATGTTTAATTTCTTCTAATTCTGTTTTTAAATTTTCGTTGATTTTTAAGTCAATATGTGAGCTGTTATCAATTTGTTGTAAATCAACTTCATCTCTTGGTTCACTATCTTGCAGATCATGGATATTGTCTATATTACCTTGAAGTTCTTGTAAAATTTCTTTTTGTCTTTGAAGTAATATATTTTTAAATTCTTCAAGATTTAACTCTTGCATAAATGCTCCTATTTGTGGTATGGATGATTTGTATTAATGCAAAATGCACGATAAATTTGTTCTAAGAGCATAGTTTTAGCAAATTTATGCACTAAAGTCATTTTGCTAAGAGCTATGCTTGTATGCATTTGTGCGATGAATTCTTTTTCAAGGCCATAAGCGCCGCCTATAAAAAAAGAAATTTCATTTTTATCTTGTAATAATTTAGCAAATTCTACACTTGTAAGCTCTCTACCCTTTTCATCTAAAGCTATGCAAAAACCTTTTTTATAAGGATTTAGCGCGTTTGTATAAGATTTTTTTGCTTCTATGGTATTGGTATTTTGTGCTAAATTAATTTTATTGTTAAAAATACAAATATCATTAAAATTGCAAAATTTTTTGATGAGCTTGGTGTAGTGCTCATCTATTTTACTAAATTCATTATTATTGTTTTTTTGAATGCTTAAAAGATTAATATGCATTTTTAATTTTTAGAAAAAAATCTTAAAAAATCTGCTATAAATTTTTTATGTTCACTTCTTTCTACAATAGCATCAATTAATCCATGTTCAAGTAAAAATTCGGCCTTTTGAAAGCCTTCTGGTAAATCAGCACCTATAGTTTGTTTGATAACTCTAGCTCCTGCAAAGCCTACTAGGGCACCAGGTTCAGCCATAATGATATCTCCAAGCCAAGCAAACGATGCGCTCACTCCACCCATAGTTGGATCAGTTAAGACAGAAATATAGGGAAGCTTTTCTTCTGCTAATAGCTTTAATGCTGCACTTGTTTTGCTCATTTGCATTAAAGAATAAGTGCTTTCTTGCATTCTAGCTCCACCACTTGCGCTCACTATAACAACAGGAGTTTTTTTCTCAATTGCCCTTTCAATAGCTCTAAGAATTTTTTCACCTTCTACTGAGCCCAAACTTCCACCCATGAAAGAAAAATCAAAAACAACTAATTGAGTTTTAATGCCATCTATATTGCACTCGCCGCTTATTATAGCGCTTTTTCTCCCTGTTTTTTCTTCATTTTCTGCTAATCTTTTTTTATATGATTTACTATCAACAAATTTAAGCGGATCAATCGCATGTAAATCTTTATCCATTTCTACAAAAGTATCTTCATCACTAAGTAGCTCGATGCGTTTTAAAGGATTTAATCTCATATGAAAATTACATTTAGGACAAACATTATAACAAGTTTCTATTTCTTTATAATACATTAACGCATGACAAGAATTACATTTTACCCAGTGATTTGGAGCTTCGCTTGGAGCGGCTTGTTTGCGTCTTATACTAGAAAAAATATCTAAAAAATTCATTATCTCTACCTAAAATAAAATTTCAAAATTATAGCAAGATTTTAGTATTTTTAAAATCTTGCACCCAACATAAACTCGAATTTGCTTAAGTCGTCTTTTGAATTAGTGTTAAATGGTTTAGCAAAAACTAAATTTAAAGCACCTAGTGGGGTTAGCCACTCAAAGCCAACACCTGTGCTCCATCTTTGAATTTGACTTAAAGAACTTTCTCCTATGGCACCATAGTCAAAAAACACACTTCCTCTTAGTTTGATTCTATCAAAGATTGGAAAGCTAAGCTCTACAGAATTTGCAAAAGCCACTGTACCACCTGTTTCATCACCCCATTCGTTTTTAGGACTCACGCTTCTTCTATCAAAACCTCTAATAGTTCCTATGCCTCCAAGGTATAATTTCTCATTGATAGGTAAATAACCTTGATCCCATACCTTATAAAAACTTGCTTTATAGCGATAAATCAAATCCCAACCTATAAATTCTTCTAAGCCTTGATAATAATTAAATTTAGTAGTAGAGCTTATAAATTCTTGATCTCCACCTAAGCCTGCATATTCAAGTGAGGTTGAAGCGATAAAACCTGATCTTGGTAGATAATAATCATCTGTATTGTTAAATACTATTGAAGGAGTGATAGAACTTTTGTAAGTTTTACCGAGTTTATATCCTTGAGCGATTAAGCGATCACTCAAATGATAAATATCACTTTGCTCAAGATTGTAAGTTAAATCTATGCTTGTATATCTTCCCAAAGTTTTACCAACACTTATATCAAAACCATAGTTTCTCTCATCATAACTATCCCATTCTAAGCGATCTGAATATAATGATCCTCCAAGAGAATAATCACTATCATTTACTCTAGGATTTCTTAAAGATATTCTACCTGAAAGTGTATCATCACCTTTGTCTATACTTACACTTCCTTTCATGCCAGAGCCTAAGATATTTGCATCAGATAATGAAGCACTAAGTAAAATTCCATCACTAGTTCCATAACCAATACCACCTGAAATAGCTCCAGTTGAAGCTTCTTTGACTTCTACTATCAAATCAATATGTGTATCATCTACTCTTTGTTCTTTAATATCTACATTTTCAAAATATGCAGTTCTTCTTAGAGCATTTCTTGAGTCTATTAAATCAGTTCTATTATAAAGATTGCCTTCGGTTAGATAAAGCTCTCTACGAATAACCCTATCAACTGTTTTAGTATTACCTGAAATTTCAACATTTCTAACATATACTTTTTCATTAGGTATGACTTTAAAAATAATCATAGCTTCATGGTTTTCTTTATCTTTTTGTATATCAGGTATAACCTGTACAAAAGCATAACCCAAATCAGCCGTCTTTGTTTCTATAGTTTTTATATCTTCTCTTAGTTTTTCTATATTAACTATTTTTCCAACACTTAATTTTAAATCATTTACTAAAGCTTCATTTTCTTCATCACTAAAAATAGGATTAAAAATTTTAATCCCTTTAACTTTATAAACCTCGCCCTCGTTGATAAAATAAGTTAAATCAGCTTGATAAGTATCTGTATAAGTATTTAAAAAAGCAGGAGATACGCTCACATCAAGATAACCTTCTTTTAAATATACATCTGAAATTCTTGAGCTATCATTTGCAAGATCAAAGATTTTAAGCTTACCATCGTTAAAGCCCCACATCCAGCCTAGGGCTTCTCTTTGTTTATTTGCTACCGCAGGTTCAATATCTGAATAACTTAAATTTTTTGCACCACTTAAATGTACTTTTTCTATGATGATATTTTCCCCACGATTTACAACAAAAGTAAGTTTTAATGAGCTTGAATTACTTAATTTTTCATCTTTGATTTCTACAACAGTATCATAAAAACCTTTGGCTTGATAAAAAAGTTTGATTTTTTCAGCTGCGTCTTTAGCTGAATTTTCATCATATAAAATTCCAGGTTTTAAACCAACAAGACTTTCTATTTGTTTTCTATCATTACTTGCTATACCTTGAATGTCTATTTTTCCAATGGAAGGTTTTTCTATTACTTTAAAAATTAGCACCCCATTTTTTTCTTCTACTGCTATATCTTTAAAATAATTTCTATCAAAAAGGTTTTTAATTGCTGTATCTATACTAGCAGGATCGATTTTTTGTCCTATTTTTAATTTAGAAATCGCAATAGCACTTTCTTTAGAAAGTTGCGATAAGCCTTCAAATTTTATATCTTTAATCGTAGCTGCACATAAAGAACTTGAGAGTGCAAAGAAAACAAACCATTTTTTCATCATTTTACCTAAATTTTTATATACAAAATCGTTATAATACCAAAATATTTTTAACTAATGCTTTTTAAGGAAAATTTATGAAAGTAGGTATAGTCGGACTTGGCTTAATAGGTGGATCTTTGGGCCTTAGCTTAAGAGAGAATAAATTAATAGATTTAGTTTGCGGATATGATATAAACAAAGAATTTGAACAAATCGCGCTAGAGCGAAAATTAATAGATAAAATTGTTTCATTTGAAGAGTTAAAAAAATGTAATGTGATTTTTTTAGCTATCCCTGTAAGAGCTATTGTAAAAATTTTAAAAGAATTTCAAGATATTTCTAAAGATTGCACTATCATTGAGCTTGGAAGTACAAAAGAAGAAATTATTAAAAATTTACCATCTGATTTACAAAGTCAATTTATCGCAGCTCACCCTATGGCAGGAACTGAAAATAGTGGTCCAAATGCAGCTATAAAAGACTTGTATAAAAATGCAGTTTGTGTTTTATGTGATGTGCAAAATGCTGATCATATCCATCAAAAAAGAGCTATAGAAATTTTTTCAGATTTAGGAATGAAGCTTGTATTTATGGATAGTATCGCGCATGATCATCATGCTTCTATCATTTCACACTTACCGCATGTGATTAGTTTTTCTTTGGCAAATTTTGTGATGAAAGAAGAAAATAAAAAAAATATAGCCCACCTAGGAGGTCCTTCTTTTAAAGATATGTGTAGAATTGCAAAATCAAACCCTCAAATGTGGAGTGGTATTTTTGAACAAAACAAACAAAATTTATTAAATTCTATTGATTTATTTCAAAAAGAATTACAAGAGTGTAAAAAAATGATAGAAAAATGTGATATAAATGAACTTGAAGCTTGGATTAAAAGTGCAAATAAGTTAAGAGAAATTTTGTAAAATTTTTTATAATTTACCCTTAATTTGCTAAAGCATAATATATTTTTACAAAAATTATACAATGAAAGTGCAGAATATGGTTTTTACGCGTAAAAGATCAAATAAAAAATGGATTTTTCTAGTTTTTTTAATACTTTTAGCCTTTGGGGTTTTTGTGTTAAATACAAAGCTGTTTGAAAAAAATCCTCCATTAATCCAAACAAAATCAGATATTATTTATAGCAATTTAACAGATCCTATATCTATAGAAATAAGCGATGAAAGCGTTTTAAAAGATGTTAAAGTCACGCTATTTAAAGCAAATGAATTAAATGGTGAAATGCTTGTTAATGAACATGTTAAAGGTAATAAAAAAAGTGTCCATTTTGATTTAAAACTACCAAAACCAGCTTATAAAGAAAATGTTGATTCTTATAAGCTTGTAATAGAAGCAAGTGATAGTAGTTTTTGGAATTTCTTTTTAGGAAATCAAGCGCTTAAAGAAGTGAAAGTTATCATTGATACCAAAAAACCATTTGTAGAAATTTTAGACAATTCTTATCAAATCGAACAAGGTGGAGTAGGTAGTGTGGTATTTAAAGCAAGTGATGAGAATTTACAAGAAGTTTATATCACAACTGATAAAGATAAAATTTTTAAAGCAACTCCTTATGTGAAAGAAGGATATTATGCTGCTTTGATTCCTTGGGAGGCAACTGATGAGCATTTTAGAGCTTATGTAGTGGCAGTAGATAAAGCAGGTAATGTAAACAAACAAAGAATTAGATATTATTTTACCAATAAAAAATACCGTGTATCAAATATAAAAGTAAGTGATAGATTTTTAGATGGAAAGATTGAATTTTTAGCACAAAAATATGCTCCAAAAGACAGAGAGTTAAGCAGGCTTGAAAAATTTAAATTTGTTAATGAGGACTTAAGAGCTTCTAATGAAGTTATCATTCATGATATTACGAGTAAAGTTCCTGATACTATGATTAATAATTTTAAAGTCAATCTTTTCAAGCCTTTAAAAAATGGCCAAAAAGTAGCTGATTATGCTGATCATAGGTTTTATTCTTATAATAATCAAGCATTTAGTAGCTCTTATCACATGGGGCTTGATTTAGCAAGTGTAAAAGAAGCGCCTATCATTAGCAATAATGATGGTGAAGTGGTATTTGTACAAGAAAATGGAATTTATGGACTAAATATTATTATTTATCATGGTTTTGGGATTTATACTCTTTATGGACATTGCACTAATGTGGATGTAAATGTGGGCGATAGAGTTAGAGCAGGTGATGTTATAGGCACTACAGGCACTACAGGCTTAGCGCTTGGAGATCATGTGCATTTTGGTGTTTTGGTGCAAGGTGTTGAAGTGCGTCCTGAGCAATGGCAAGATGCAAAATGGATAAAAGAAAATATCTATAATGTATTAGAATCAAGCAAAAAAAGAATTTTGAGTGAATAAAAATGAATCAAACAACAATAGCAAAAGAAGTTAAAGGTGTTGGTATAGGTTTGCACAAGGGTGAGCCTATTAGTATAAAATTAGAGCCATTAGAAGCTGGTAGTGGTATAGTGTTTTATAGAAGTGATTTGGGAATTTCTTATGAAGCAAAGCCTGAAAATGTCATCGATACACAAATGGCTACTGTAATAGGCGATCATAGGGGTTATGTTTCTACTATAGAACATTTAATGAGTGCGATTAATGCTTATGGTATTGATAATGTGCGTATAGTTTTAGACGCAAACGAAGCTCCTGTAATGGATGGTAGCAGTATAGGTTTTTGTATGATGCTTGAAGAAGCAGGTATAAAAGAGCTTGATGCGGCAAAAAAAATTTTAGTGATTAAAAAAAGTGTAGAAGTAAAAGAAGGCAATAAATTTGTGCGTTTAAGTCCTACGGATATGCCTATTATAAACTATACAATCGAATTTGATAATCCTATTATAGGCAAACAAAATTATTGTTTTGAATTTAGCAAACAAAACTACATAGAGCAAATAGCAAGAGCAAGAACTTTCGGATTTTTAAAAGATGTTCAAGCTTTAAGAGCTATGAATTTAGGTCTTGGCGGAAGCCTAGAAAATGCTGTTGTGATTGATGATAATCGTATTTTAAATCCTGAAGGTTTGCGCTTTAAGGATGAATTTGTGCGTCATAAAATTTTAGACGCTATTGGGGATTTAACCTTGCTTGGATGTAGAGTTTTTGGAGATTATACTTCTTATGCAGGTTCACACAAGCTTAATCATCTTTTAACTAAAGAACTTTTAAAAGATCCTAGTACCTATGAAGTGGTAAGCTTAGAAAAAAGCACACATAAGGTTTACGAAAAGGTTTTTGCATAAAAAAGGTTACTTTGCTTTTAAATGCCATAGCAAAACCTTTAATGCTTGGTATTTATGAAAATGATTTATTGCTAAATACCATTGAAAGTGATTTAAAAGTTAGCGAGGTTTTACCAAAAATATTGCAAGAATTACTTTCACAATATGAGTTTGAAAAGCTTATTTATGTACATGGGCCAGGTTCTTACATGGGTATAAAAATTTCTTATGTTTCTTTTGAGACATTAGCCATAGTCAAAAACATTCCTTTAAAAGCAATCAGTGCTTTTGAGTTAAATAACAACACTCCTATACCTGCAAACAAACATTTATGTTTTGTAAAAAAAGACAATGGTGAAATTATTTTAGAGAAGACACAAGCAGGAAGTTTTTTTATGCCTCAAAGTTTAAAAGGTTTAAATTTAAGCAAAAAAAATACACCTTTTTATGTTTTAGATGCAATTAATTAAGGTAAAAAAATGAAAATTTTAGTTCCTGCGACAAGTGCAAATTTAGGTCCTGGTTTTGATTGTTTGGGCTTGAGTTTAAAACATTTTAATCAAACTATAGTTGAAAAATCTAAATTTTTTAGTATTAACATACATGGAGAAGGTGAAAATAATATCTATCTTAAAAAAAATAATACTTTTGTTAATATTTTTTATGAAATTTATCAAAGACTTAGCGGTAAAAAAGATAATTTTCGTTTTGTTTTTCAAAATAATATCCCTTTAGCAAGAGGTATGGGAAGTTCTTCTGCTGTAATAATTGGAGCTATTGCTTGTGCTTATGAATTAAGTGGATTTAAAGCGGATAAAAATACCATTTTAAATGAAGCCTTAAAATATGAAAACCATCCAGATAACATAGCTCCAGCAGCTCTTGGAGGTTTTGTGTGTGCATTAAATCACAATCAAAAAGTCTTAGCTATAAAAAAAGAAGTAGATAAAGACTTACAAGCTGTTATAACTATACCAAATGTAGCGATGAATACTCAAAAATCAAGAACAGTTTTAGCTAAAAAAATTAATCTAGAAGATGCTGTTTTTAATCTTTGTCATGCTTCATTTTTAACAGCTTGTTTTTTAGAAAAAAAATATGACATATTAAAATATGCAAGTTTAGACAAACTTCATCAAAATCAAAGAATGAAACTTTTACCTGAGCTTTTTGAAGTACAAAAATTAGCTTTAGATAATAATGCTCTCATGAGCACGCTTTCAGGCTCAGGTTCGAGTTTTTTCACTCTAGCTTATAAAGATGATGCTAAACAAATCAAAGAAAAAATCAAAAATAAATTTGTTAAATTTAGAGTTGAGCTTTTAGAATTTGATGATGAGGGCTTTAAAATTTGCTAAAAATTCCAAAAAAAAGATATAATTTTGAAAAACCATATACCCATTAGAATGTGCATTGTTTGCAAAGGTCGTTATGAAAAGCAAAGTTTGCATCAATTTCAAATAAAAAATTCTCAAATTATCACTAAAGTGGAATTTGGTAGGAGTTTATATATTTGCAATCCATGTTTTGAAAAAGATGAAAAAACATTGCAAAAAGCTTTTATGAGAGCTTGCAAAGGCAATTTTTATGGCAGTATAAATCAGCAGGATTTAAAGGAGATATTTTTTAATGACAGATGTAAAGATTAGCGAAATCGCTCAAGAGTTAGGATATACTAGTAAAGAAATTATAGAAAAAGCCAATGAAATAGGCTTAGAGGATATAAAATCCCCTAACAAAAAAGTATCTTCTGAAATCGCAGAAGCGATTTATCAATATGTACAATCAGGTGAAATACTAGATGTGGTAAAAAAAGTGGCAAAGCCTAAAAAAGAAAGTGCGACTAAAAAAACTACTACTAAAAAAGAAGAAAGTAAAAAAGAAGAGAAAAAAACTACTAAAAAAGAAACAAAAACTCCTGTTAAAACAACAAATGAAAAGAAAGAAGAAAGTAAAAAAGAAGAAAAGCAACCTGAAAATCCTATTAAAAATGAAGCATTAGAAGAAAAAAAAGAAGAAATTAAATTCGATGAAAAACTAGGCTCTAATTTAAATTTAGCTAAAAGAAGAGGTTTAGTTATCGTTAAAAAGAAAAAAGAAGAAAGTAAAGAAAACCAAATAAACAATGAAGAAAAATCTAATATACAAAATACTCAAGGCTTGAGCCTTAGTATGATTTTTTCAAATTCAGATGAGAATTTAAAAAGAAAGAAAAAAGAAAAGAAAAATCATCCTGCGACAAGTAAAAAAGAAAACACTACTAAAATGGATCTTTTAGGAGATAAAGACTTTGCTGATATTTCTTTAGAAGATGACGATATGGTAGTTTTACCTGATTTTAGTGTAAAAGAAAACAAACCAGCACAACCAGCAAATAAAAAACAACCAAATATCTTAAAGCAATCTTTAAATAACTCTATCAACCCATTTGGCGAGGGTGGTATACAAAGAAGAAGTCGTAAAAAACCACCTAAAAAGGTAGAGAAAAAAGAAAGTGAAGCTATAACAAGTGTAAGCATACCTAAAGAAATTCGTGTGTATGAATTTGCTGAAAAACTTGGTAAAAACACCGGAGAAGTTATCTCTAAACTTTTCATGCTTGGTATGATGACGACTAAAAATGACTTTTTAGATGAGGATGCTATAGAAATTCTTGCTGCTGAATTTGGAGTGGAGATTAATATCATTGATGAGGCTGATGAGTTTGATTATGTAAAAGATTATGATGAAAATCAAACAGAAGAAAATTTAAGCCAAAGAGCTCCGGTTATCACTATTATGGGGCATGTTGATCATGGTAAGACTTCTTTACTTGATTATATAAGAAAATCACGCATTGCAAGTGGCGAAGCAGGTGGGATTACTCAGCATGTTGGCGCTTATATGGTGGAAAAAAATGGTAGAAAAATCACTTTTATCGATACTCCAGGCCATGAGGCATTTACTGCTATGCGTGCAAGGGGAGCTAGTATAACGGATATTGTTATTATCGTAGTAGCTGCAGATGATGGGGTAAAACCACAAACTAAAGAGGCGATCAATCATGCAAAAGCAGCTAATGTACCTATTATCATTGCTATTAATAAAATGGATAAAGAAAACGCAAATCCTGACATGGTAAAAACCCAACTAGCAGAAATGGACATCATGCCAGTAGAATGGGGCGGAAGCCATGAATTTGTGCCAGTTTCAGCTAAAAAAGGTGATGGTATAGAGGATTTACTTGAAATTGTATTATTACAAGCTGATATTTTAGAACTTAAAGCAAATCCAAAAGCCCATGCTAAAGCAAGTATTATAGAATCTTCAGTGCAAAAAGGTAGGGGTCCTGTGGCTACTATCATCGTGCAAAATGGTACTTTAAGAGTAGGAAATACAGTCGTAGCAGGGGAAGCTTATGGTAAAGTGCGTGCTATGAGTGATGATCAAGGCAAAGCTTTAAAAGAAATAGGTCCAGGTGAGTGCGGGGTGATCATAGGTCTTAGTGAAGTAGCCGATGCAGGAGAAACTTTAATAGCTGTAGATAGCGATAAGCAAGCAAGAGAATATGCTAATAAACGCCATGAATACAATCGTCAAAAAGAACTAAGCAAATCCACTAAAGTAAGTATAGATGAGCTTGGTGCAAAAATCAAAGAAGGTAATTTAAAAGCCCTTCCTGTGATCTTAAAAGCAGATGTGCAAGGTTCACTTGAAGCGATTAAGGCTAGTTTAGAAAAACTTAAAAACGATGAGATTAAGGTTAATATCATCCATAGTGGAGTAGGTGGTATTACTCAAAGTGATATAGAGCTTGCAAGTGCTAGTGAAAACTCTATCGTTTTAGGCTTTAATATACGCCCAACTGGTGAGATTAAAGAGCGTGCCAAAGATAAAGGCGTAGAGATAAAAACTTATAATGTTATTTACAATTTGCTTGATGATGTAAAAGCCTTACTAGGCGGTATGATGAGTCCTATTATCTCCGAAGAGCAACTTGGTCAAGCTGAAATTCGCCAAGTGATCAATGTGCCAAAATTAGGCCAAATCGCAGGTTGTATGGTGACAGAAGGCACGATCAATCGTGGCGCGAAAATCAGGCTCATTAGAGATGGGGTTGTGGTATTTGAAGGTAATGTAAGCTCGCTCAAACGCTTTAAAGATGATGTAAGAGAAGTTGCAAAAGGCTATGAATGCGGTGTAGGCATAGAAGGTTGTAATGATATGAGAGTGGGGGATTATATAGAAAGTTACAAAGAAGTTGAGGAACAAGTAAGCCTATGAATCCAGCTGAAATCAAAAAGCTACGCACAGAAAGCATTTTAAAAGAACTTATACCAGAAGCTTTAGCAAATTTAGACAACGAAGCTTTAAAAAATTTGTGCGTAGTGGATGTAGAGTGTAAAAAAGGCAGATATGATGCTTTTGTGTATTTAGATAAAATGTTTTTTAATACCCAAGAGCAAGAAATCATACTCAATCAACTCAAAAAAGCTGCCCGTGCTTTGCAAAATTACTGCATGAGTGAGCAAGGGTGGTATAGATGTCCGAATTTTCACTTTAAATTTGATGATAGATTAGAGTATCAAAATCATATGGATGCTTTATTTGAAAAAATCAAAAAGGAACAAAATGAATCTTGAAGCACTTTGTAAAGAAGCAGGGCTTAGCTTTTATGATGATGAGCTAGTAAGTGAAAATGGTAGAAAGATTTATAGAATTTATGTGCAAAAAGAAGGTGGAGTAAATCTTGATGATTGTGCTAAGCTTAGTGAGATTTTATCACCTATTTTTGATGTAGAGTCACCTGTGAGTGGGGAGTATTTTTTAGAAGTATCAAGCTGTGGACTTGAGAGAAAACTTAGCAAAATCGAGCATTTTGCAAAAAGCATTAACGAGCTTGTAAAAATCACAATTAGTGAAAAAGAAAAAATCGAAGCAAAAATCATTGCCGTAGATGATGAAAATATCATTTTAGAAAATTTAGAAACTCAAGAAAAAACTACTATAAATTTTAGCGACATAAGAAAAGCTAAAACCTTCATACAATGGTAAAAATTTAGAAATATAAATATTCACTAAATTAATATATAATAAATTATTAAGTTATTATAAAAAAGGTTATTGTATGCAAAATATTTTTAATATAAATAATGAATACAAAGATAAATTCAAAAAATATTTGATTGAATTTTTTAACAATGCTTATAATGGTGAGAAAATACCTTTAGATGAGAGTATTTTAAAAGATTTTAATTCTATATTGGAAAATTTTAATTTTAAAGCATCATCTAGGATAGAGCCTAAGGGACGAGATGCAACAAAACCTTGGATTATTTTTTTAAGAATGGATACACCTAATTATAATTATTACTATGGAGTGTATGTATGTTGTAATATAGATAAAGAAAAAGGAAAAATTACTATTACCATTGGCAAGGGTTATGATAAGCAAATAGATTATATTGCAAAAAATAAAGTTGATGATTATAATATAAAATTCAATGGTACAGGTTTTAATTATCTAAATTTAAATAATGATATTGATGTGATTGTTGATAAAATTATAGAAAATATGCAATGGTTTAAAAGGCTATCATTAAATGAAATTCAAGATAGAAATGATTTATCTATAAGCAATAGTAAGGAAATGAGAAACGACGAAAATAAAATATTAAGTAAAAAAGAAAATCAAAATCTATCTTTAAATCAAATTCTTTATGGACCTCCAGGGACAGGAAAAACTTATCATACTATAGATAAAGCTTTGGAGATATTGGGTGAAAATTTAGCAAATAAAGAAAGAGATGAGAAAAAAGAAAAATTTGATGAGTATGTAAAAAACGGACAAATAGTTTTTACCACCTTTCATCAAAGCTACGGATATGAAGAATTTGTAGAAGGTATAAAACCTATAATAAATAACGATGAAAATTCTCAAGAATTAAAATATGAGATAAAAGATGGGGTCTTTAAGGAACTTTGTAAAAAAGCTTTGGATAATAGAGATAGTATCAAAAATTTTAACTTTTACATAGATAAATTAAAAGAAAAAACAAAAGAAGATGATAATAATCCAGAAAAATATTTTGAATTGCCAAATACTAAATATTCTATTCAATATAGAGGAGGAGAAACATTTAGAATTAAATTTGATGATATGAGTAAAAACTATAGAGATTATCCAGTAAATATAGATAATATAGAAAAACTATATAAAACCTCCAGTACAGATGAAATATATAATTCAGCATATGTTAAAGCTATATTGAATTATCTAAAATTACAGGGTTTAGAAGATTACAAAGAAAAAGATGAAAAAACAAATTTACCTTACATAATCATCATAGATGAGATTAATCGTGGTAATGTAAGTAAGATTTTTGGTGAGCTTATCACTTTAATAGAACCTAGCAAAAGAATAGATGAAAGTGAGGGATTAAAAGTTACTTTGCCTTATAGCGGTGAAAAATTTGGAGTGCCTAAGAATGTTTATATCATAGGCACTATGAATACAGCTGATAGAAGTATAACTTCACTTGATACAGCTTTGCGAAGACGCTTTGAATTTATCGAGATGATACCTAAACCTAATGTTTTGTCAGATAATTGCGAAGGTATTAATTTGCAAGAATTATTAAAAGCTATTAATACTCGCATAGAATACTTGCTAGATAGAGAAAAGACTATAGGACATGCATTTTTTATAGGCATTGAGAATTTAGAGAAATTAAAAAATGTTTTTCAAAATAAAATCATCCCATTATTGCAAGAGTATTTTTATAATGATTATGCTTTGATTGACGCAGTTTTAAATAAAAATGGTATGTTGGAAAATGTTATTGTTGAAAATAAAGATTATTTAAAAAATATGACAGAATTTATAGAAAGTGATAAGGTTATTTATAAGTTTAGTGATAGTCAAAAATGGGATGAAGCTACTTTTAAAAAAATATATGAATAATGAAAACAATTAACACTTTTTCTATCATCGAATATCAAGCTTTTTCTAAAGAAGATTTAAAAGAAATTTTCAAAGAAAAGACTGAAATATTTTATAAAGAGCTAGAAGACTTTGCAAAAAATAATGAAAGTCTTCTAGGCTTTAAAAACAAAAATACCTTAAAAGCTAAAAATTATGTCGGCATTATACAGACTAAAAGCGGTGTTTTGGAGATCTTTCCAAAATGCACAAATTTGGATAGCTATAAAAAAGAAGATAAATCCTCAAATTATGATAAAGAAAAATTAAAAAAATACTACGAATTAGAAAATATCTCTAAAAATGATGATTTTAGTGAAGAAGATCTTAAAAATGATCCTAGAAATCTTTTAATCAACATGTTAAAAACTTTAAAGAATTCTCCCTTTAAAAAATCTCAAATTTCATCTTTGCAAATTGCTAAAATGCCTTTGTTTGAAGCATTTATAACGATGTTTTTAGATGAATTTGATAGTGTGCATAAAAAAGGTTTGATGAGATCTTATGTAAGTAGCGAAGAAAACAGAGCTTTTTTAAAAGGAAAATTACTATTTAATGAGCATATAAAATCAAATTTAATACACAAAGAAAGATTTTTCACAAGTAGCGATGAATTTGTTTTAGACATAGCACCAAATCGCTTGATAAAATCAACATTAAATTTTTTAAAATCCAAAACAAGCTCGAATAAATTTAAAATCATCAAAGCTATGCAAATGCTTGATGAGGTAGAATTTTCTAAAAATTATGAAAAAGATTTTAGCTTTAAAATTTCAAGACATTTTGATTATTATGAAAATATACTTTCTTGGTGTAAGGTATTTTTGCAAAATCAAAGCTTTGCTCCATATAAAGGTAAAAACGAAGCCTTTGCTTTGCTTTTTCCTATGGAAAAACTTTTTGAAAACTATGTAGCTTATATGTTTAAACTTGCTAATCCTAGCAAAAATATAAAAACCCAAAGCAGTGGAAAGTATTTAATCTCAAAAAATGATGAAAAATGTTTTATGTTAAAGCCTGATTTATATATAGAAAATAAAATGATATTAGATACCAAATGGAAAATTCCAGATGATAGTGAAGATGAGAAAAAGCATGGCATATCGCAAAGTGATTTATACCAAATGTTTGCTTATGCAAATAAATACGAGATAAAGGAAATTTATCTTATTTATCCTCTATGCGAGAGAACTTTTGACTTAAGAGAGAAATTAAAAACTAAAGATATTAAGTTTTTAGCACAAGGTTTTTTAAAAGCTTGCGATGAACATGTAAAGCTTAAGGTATTTTTTGCACCTTTACCTTTTTAGGAAGTAATATGAATCACGAATTTTATATGAATTTAGCCATAGGTGAAGCTTGGAAATATCAGCTTTTAACCTACCCAAATCCAGCCGTAGGTTGTGTGATCTTAGATAAAAATGGTAAAATTTTAAGCATAGAAGCACACAAAGAAGCAGGTAAGGCTCATGCAGAGCTTGAAGCAGTGAGTAAAGCCTTAAAAGCACTTAATCCAAATTTAGATTTACCACAAAATGCAAATGATTTGCATGAGTTTATTTGTCAAAATCATCAAAGCTTGCTAAAAGGCGCTAGTGCTTATGTGAGTTTAGAACCTTGCAATCATCATGGCAAAACTCCACCTTGCGCAAAGCTTTTTAGCACGCTTGGTTTTAGTGAAGTTTTTATTGCTACTAAAGATGAGCATAAGCTCGCAAGCGGTGGAGCAGAGTTTTTAAAAAATCAAGGCATAAAAGTTCACATGGGAATTTGCAAGCAAAGAGCCAAAGAGCTTTTAAAGCCTTTTTTAAAATGGCAAAAATCAAGTTTTAAAATTTTTAAACTAGCTCTTTCTTTAAATGGCTCTGCTTATGGTAAAATCGTAAGTTCTAAAGCAAGTAGAACCTATGCTCACACATTACGCTCAAAGCTTGATTTGCTTGTAGTAGGTGGAGAAACTATAAGACATGATAGGCCTATTTTAGATGCAAGGCTAGCTCAAGCTAAAGCGCCAAATTTATGCATACTAAGCCGTCAAAATTTAGAAAGTTTTGATCCAAACATTCCTTTATTTAGCGTAGCTGAAAGAGAAATTTTTACAAACATTCCTAGTGAAGCAAAGCTCATCATGTATGAGGGCGGGGAGAATTTTTTAAAAGCTTTTAAAGATGAGTTAGATATGCTTTTGATTTTTTCAAGCTCGAATTTAAATACCTTTGAAAATGTTAAGTTAGATTTAAAGCTAAAGCCTTTATATAAAGGCTTTTTAGAAAATGATACTTATGGATTTTATGAGATTATTAAATCTTAGTAGATTTTTTGTGAGCTTATTTGTGTGAAAAATTGCACTAAAGTGTTAGCAAAAAAGCTAGCGCTTTGCTCTTCTAATCGTTTTAAAAACTTATCTATAGCATCTTCTTTTTGCCAGATAGGGTTTTGCACTTTGGCTAGTTTTTCTAACTCTTTTTTGGCTTGCTCGTAATTGCCTATTTTATCAATGAGTTTTAATTTTAAAGCCTCATTTGCTAAAAACACTTTCGCATCAGCCCATGAGCTTGTTTGATTTAAGTCTAGCTTGCGATTTTTAGCGACAAATTGCGTGAAAAGCTCATAGCTTTGATTGGCTAAATTTTGCAAAAAGTCTTTTTCTTCTGTGCTCCATTTACGCATGAAAGTTCCTGTTTCTTTATAGCTTCCTGCTTTGATGGTTTGCTCATTTATACCAAGTTTTTGTGCAAGCTCACTTACTTCAAAACCTTGCATAATTACCCCAATAGATCCTACAAAGCTAGCAGGATTAGCGATGATCATATCAGCTCCCACCGCGCTTAGGTAGCTTCCGCTTGCTATAGTTCCACCTGCATAGACTACCACAGGTTTTTTAGCTTTAAGATCTTGTATAGCTAAAGCTATTTCCATGCTTGGTGCAAAAGCTCCACCAGGGCTATCTATAAAAAGCAAAACTCCTTTTATAGCTTTATCATCTTTGACTTTGTAAATTTGTTCTAAAAGATTGCTTGCATCGCTAATTTCACCTTTAAGATTAATTTGAGCTAGGTTTGCATTAGAAAGTTTGGCATTATCCCCGCTTGGAGTAAGGATCAAAAACACGATAAACAAAAACACAAAGGTTTTAAAATAAGTGTTGATATAAGAAATGGTTTTTCCAATTCCTTTAAAAAATGATTTTATAATCTGCATTCTTTTCCTTCTATAAAAAGTTTTAACACTTCTTTGCTTTGTAAGATAAATTGCAAAGGAAGTTGTTTTAAATTTGCACTATTTGGTAAAGCAAAAAGACTAAAATCAGCTATTTTGCCTTTTTGAATTTGACCTAGGTTTAAATTTAAGGCTTTTGCGGCTTTATTTGTTGCCATTAAAAGTAACATTTTAGCAAAATTTTCTAACTCTAAATCATCATGCATAAGTAAATTTACTCTCATTTCATCAAGCATGCTTAAAGAAGTATTTGAACTTAAGCCATCGGTTCCTAGATGGATATTAATACCATTTTTTAAAGCAGATTTTAATTTAAAAGTATTTTTACTCAAAAGCCTATTTGAAAAAGCACAATGCGTGATTGAGTGCAGATTTTTATCTAGCAAATTCCATTCTTTAAAATACACACAATGTGTAAATAAAGTCCTTTGATCTTTAAAAAGTTCTAAAAAGCTTTGCGGAGTGTAAAATGGCATAGGATTTTTGCTAAATTTAGCCAAGCTCTTTTTAAAACCACCTTTTTTAAACCTTAGCCAGTTGTTTTCATGATTGCTTTCAAGAAAATGTGTGCTTAGCAAATGATCGTTTTCTCTAGCAAGTTTTATAGCAAATTTAGCAAGCTCTGGGTGGGTTGAGTAGGGTGCATGCACTGAAATAGCAGGGATAAATTTAGAAGTTTTAAAGCTCATGCTTTTTTCATAACGAGTTAAAAATTCCTCTTTTTTTGCTTGGATAAAATTTTCACTTGAACCTAAAATTTCATTGAAAAATATCACTCTAGCTTGTGAATTTACACAAGGGTTTAAATCGCCCCCAAAGCTTGAAATTTCTCCTATAGTAGCAGTGCCACTTTTTAGCATTTTATGAATATTTTGTGAGATTAATTTTTCTTTGGCTTTTTCGTTTAATTGCTCGCGGTTATTAAAAACGCTATCAAGCCATTTTAAAAAGTCTCCAAAGACTAAATTTCCATTATTTGCACTAAATTCTAAATGTGTGTGCGGGTTGATAAAGGCGGGTAAAAGTAAGGTATTTTTTGGAGTTGGTATAAGTTTGGCTTTTGGATAGGATTTTTGTAAATTTTCTAAAGTATCAATTTCTAAAATATTATCATCAAAAAGAATAGCTTTTTTTTCTAAAATACTAAATTTATCATCACAGGTTAGGATGATTTTGGGTGCTATTATAAACATTTTCCATCCTTTAAAAAGGTAAATTGTAGCTAAAATTTAGCTTTAAAGTGTTATAATATAGTAAATTTTACTAAATAAAGGTTAGATTATGAAAGTTATGGTGATACAAGGACCAAACATTAATATGCTTGGTGTAAGAGAAACTCACATTTATGGTAATATGAAAATGGAAGATATCCACGAGCAAATGAAACAAGCCGCAAAACAAGCTAATGTGGAGATTGAGTTTTTTCAAAGTAATTTTGAAGGTGAGTTAGTTGATAAAATTCAAGAATGCTTAGGCAGTGTAGATGGAGTGATTATTAATCCAGCTGCTTATGCACACACTTCTATAGCAATCCGCGATGCAATTGCAGCGATTAATATGCCTGTGATTGAAGTGCATATTAGCAATACTTACAGAAGAGAAGAATTCAGACAAAAAAGCATGATAGCGCCAGTTTGTGCAGGTAGCGTGGTAGGTTTTGGTCCTTTTGGTTATCATATGGCTCTAATGGGACTTTTCCAAATTTTTGATCAAATCAATGCATATAAAGCAGCTCAAGCAAAAGCACAACAAGCAAATCAATGAATTTTATCTTAAAAAACGAAAATGCACTTTTTTATGAGTGCGGCTATTCTTGCGATAATGCTTTATTTTTAAAACTTGAAGATAAAGCTTTTTTCATTACTGATGCAAGATATAGCTTTGAAGCTAGCGAAATGATAAAAAATGCTAAGGTAGTTTTAGCACAAGATCTTTTTGCTAGTGCTAGAGAGCTTTTAGAAGAAGCAGAAATTGATAGGGTGTGTTTTGACCCAAAAGACTTTAGCTATTTTGAATTTAAAGAACTTAGTAAAAGTGTTAATATCGTTTTTGAAGAAAAATTAGACTTAAGTAAAAATAAACGCATTATAAAAAATGCCAAGGAATTACAACTTTTGCAAAAGGCTGTAAATTTTGGTAAAGAATGCTTTGAAGAATTTGCTAAATTTATCAGCCAAGAAGGCCATGGAAAAAGCGAAAAAGAATTACATTTTAAAGCATGTGAAATTTTTCAAAAAAAAGGTGCTTTAGGACTTTCTTTTTCACCTATTGTAGCTATTAATGAAAACGCAGCTAAAGCACATGCTTTACCTAGTGATAAATGTTTAGAATATGGAGATTTGTTATTAGTTGATGCGGGTGTGGTTTATCAAAGGTATTGTTCTGATCGTACAAGAACGGCTTGTTTTGATGAGAATGGTATAGTTTTTGATAAAAATAAGCCAAATTTTAAAGATAAAGAAATTATGCAAATTTATGAAGTGGTTAAGCAAGCTCAGCTTCAAGCTATAGAAAAAGCACGCGTTGGTATGAGATCAAGTGAGCTTGATTTTATCGCAAGAGAAGTGATTAAAAACGCAGGTTTTGAAAAAGAATTTATTCATAGCTTAGGGCATGGAGTGGGACTTGATATACATGAGTTGCCAAATATTAGTCCAAGAAGTGATTATGAGCTAAAAGAAGGTATGGTATTTACCATTGAACCTGGAATTTATATCAAAGATAAACTTGGCATTAGGATAGAAGATATGGTCTATCTTGATAAAGAAAAGGCAGTGGTGTTATAACTTGCTGATTAAAGGGGCTAGAAGGTTAGAAAAAATTCGTTTTTTTCCTTTTTATTCAAAGACTGATAAAAAAGGAAAATACATAGCCATTATAGGACTTGGAAGCAATATAGAAGATGAAAAAAAACGCTTTCGGAGTTTATTTAGGCTTTTAATGCAAGATAAACGCTTGCAAGTATTGCAAACATCGCCATTTTTGATTAATAAAGCTTTTGGCTTTGAAGAGCAAAAAGACTTTACTAATGCAGTGATGGTTGTAAGCACAAGTTTGCATGCAAGAGCACTTTTAAAAGTTTTGTTTTTTTATGAGTTTAAATTCAAAAGAAAAAGAACTTTTAAAAATGCTCCTAGAACGCTTGATTTAGATTTGTTGTATTTTTCAAAAAAAGCGCGTAAAGATGAGTATTGCATAGTGCCTCATGTGGGGGTAAATGATAGAATTAGCGTAACTTTGCCTTTGGGCTTGTTAAGATAAGGAAAAATATGGGACAATTGATTCATACTTTTACGGTTGAAAGCACAGATGAGATTATACCTAAGGTCAAGCAAGATTATGGCGATAAGGCTTTGATAGTAACTAATAAGCAAATTCGTCCAAAAACTATCAATCAAAAGCCTTTGTATGAGGTTATAGTGGCGATTGAAGAAGCTGATTATGAAGAGCATTTAAAACAAAATAATTTGCCTATGCCACCAAAGAAAAAACCAAATACAGCAAGTTTTCCTGAGGCTAAAATTCAAGCTTCAAAACTTGAAGATGAAAAAAAAGAAGAAGATGTAGTGCTTGATTTTTCTTCAAAAGCTAAGCAAAAACCTATTAATCCTTATTTAAATACAAGCAAAAAAGATGATAATTTTTTAAATTTAAAAAACAAGCTTTCTCAGGTTAGCTCAGAAATTAGCAAGGTTTCAAACTATCAAGATTTTTCTATGCCAAATCCAAATTATGATAAAAAAATTGAAGCCTTTGAAAAACAAATGAACAAGCTTAATGATAAAATGAATTTGCTTGTGGATATGATGTGGGATGATAAGGCAGATTTACGCAAAGAATTAGCTATACCGCCTGAGTTTGCAAGTATTTATAAGCAAGCTAAAGCAAGTGGTATGCAAGAAGCGCATTTAGAAGCGATTATGAAAGCGACTATTGAAAATATGCCAAGCACTATGAAAGCAAATCAAGAAGCAGTGCAAAGGTATTTTTACTCACTTTTGCGTAATATGCTTCCATGTCGTTTAGAAAGTGAAATTAAAAAGCAAAAAATTATGATGTTAGTAGGCCCAACAGGAGTGGGTAAAACTACTACTTTAGCTAAACTTGCTTTTCGCTATGCTTATGGAGATAGACGCTATAAAACCGGTATTATAACTCTTGATACTTATAGAATAGGTGCAGTAGAGCAACTTTTTCAATATGCTAAGATGATGAAGCTTCCTATCATTGATAGTATAGAGCCAAATGACTTAGATGATGCGATTAGAAGTTTAAATACTTGTGAGGTTATTTTAGTAGATACAACCGGAAATTCACAGTATGATAAGGCAAAACTTGAAAAAACAAAAGAATTTTTATCGCATTCTAATGCACAAATTGATGTGAATTTAGTACTTTCAGCAAATACAAAATATGAAGATTTATTAGAAACTTATAATAATTTTTCATTTTTAAATATAGACACTTTAATCATTACAAAATTTGATGAAACAAAAGTATTTGGAAATGTGTTTTCTTTGCTTTATGAAACTAGCACTCCGATGAGCTTTTTTTCCATAGGTCAAGAAGTACCTGATGATATAGAAGTAGCAAATAGTGACTTTTTGGTGCGTTGTGTGTTAGAAGGTTTTAGAAGGGATGAAAATGAGTAATCAAGCAGAAAAATTAAAAGATCTAGTAAAAAATGAAAACTCAAATGTAAAACATACCCATTTTATCGCAGTTACTAGCGGTAAAGGTGGGGTTGGAAAAAGTACTTTTAGTGCAAATTTGGGCAACATCCTAGCTAAAAATGGATATAAAGTAGGGCTTTTTGATGCAGATATAGGGCTTGCAAATTTAGATGTGATTTTAAATGTGCGTGTAGAAAAAAACCTTTTACATGTTTTAAAAGGTGAATGCTCACTAGAAGATATTCTAATAGAAGTCAAGCCAAATTTATGGCTTATCCCAGGTGAGAGTGGCGATGAAATTTTAAAATACAATGATAAAAATATTTATGAGAGATTTTTAAATCAAACAAGTATTTTAGATGATTTAGACTTTTTAATCATTGATACAGGAGCAGGTATTGGTGGCAATATAGGGAATTTCTTAGAAATGTCTGATGAGGTTATTGTCATAACTGTACCTGATCCTGCCGCAATTACCGATGCTTATGCTACTATAAAAACTACTTCAAAGACTAAAGAGAATTTATTAATGGTATTTAATGTAGTTAGAAATGAAAATGAGGCTTTAAGAATTTTTGATAATATTAAAAAAGTAGCAGATATTAACATTAAGCATAATTTAAATTTAGAATTTTTAGGATTTTTAGGTCAAAGTAAAGATATTAGTTCTAGTATTAAAAAAAGAACTTTATTTAGCGATGATGATACTAATGCAAGTGATGAACTCAAAGCCATAGCTTCTAAGCTTTTGTATAGGTTGGAACAAAAAGTGCTTAATAATGTGGGAGATAAAAGCATTATGAGTTTTTTCAAAAAGCTTTTGGATCGTTTTTAGATTGAAGGAAAAAGATGAGACCAGAAAATTTTGTTGCTTTTTTTACTGTTTGTGGTTTTTTTATAGGATTAATGTTCACCATAGTTAATATAGAAGATGCAGTAGAGATAGTTGTATATACTTGTTTGATTACTTTTGTATTTTATGTGTTAATCCATATAGTAATTATGATTTTTGTAGATGCAAATAAAATTAGTGGTAGAAGCTTTAATAAAGAAAAATATGAAAATGAAAATAATAGCTTTATAGCAGAATTAGCTGCAAGAGAAAAGAAAATGGATTACTTGCTTGAAAAACTTCAAGAAGAGCGTGAAGACCTTAAAAAACTTGATAGCTCTTCAAAAAGAAAAGTAAAACATGCAGCCGCATAATGCTTATGCTTCTACGCTAAAAAAAGAACAAGATGACTTAGTCATCTCTTATATGCCCGCATTAAGAGCTATGGCTTTTAGACTTAAAGAGCGTTTGCCTGCAAGTATTGATGTAAATGATTTAATTAGTATTGGCGTAGAAGAGATGATTAAACTCTCGCGTCGCTATGATAAAGAACAAAATGACAATTTTTGGGGTTTTGCAAGAAAAAGAGTAAATGGAGCTATGCTTGATTATCTAAGAAGCCTTGATGTAATGAGTAGAAGCAATAGAAAAATCATCAAAGATATTGACGCTATTATAGATGAGTTTTACCAAGAAAATGAAAAAGAACCTGATGATGAGTATTTAGCACAAAGATTAAATTTAGAAGTAGAAAAGGTAAAAGAAGCAAGAGCAGCTCATGCTATATCGCTTGTTATGCCTTTAGATGAACAGCTAAATTGTTTTAATGATAGTAATATCATAGAACAAATAGAAAAAGAAGAATTAATAGAAAAAATCAACGCGGTTTTGGAAGAATTTAAAGAAAGAGAAAGGCTTGTGATACAGCTTTATTATTATGAAGAATTAAATTTAAAAGAAATTGCAGAGATTTTAGAGATTAGCGAGTCAAGAATTTCACAAATTCATAAGCGTTTGCTTAAGAAGATTAGAGAAAGGCTAGTTTAATGGCTGAAATACTTTCCCAAGAAGAAATTGATGCTCTTTTAGAAGTCGTTGATGATGATAGCGATGATAGTGCTGCTTCTTCAAAATTAGAAGAAATAGAAGATAAAAGAGATATTGTAGTATATGATTTTAAGCGTCCAAATAGGGTTTCAAAAGAACAACTTCGTTCTATTAAAGGAATTCATGATAAATTAGCTAGAAATCTTGCTTCGCAAATTTCATCTATGATGAGAAGTATAGTTGAGATTAAACTACACTCAGTTGATCAAATGACTTATGGTGAATTTTTGATGTCTTTACCTTCACCGACAAGTTTTAATGTTTTTTCTATTAAACCTTTAGATGGAAATTGTGTTTTAGAGATTAATCCAAGTATTGCTTTCCCTATGATAGATAGGCTTTTGGGTGGTCAAGGTGAAAGTTTTGACACCTTAAGAGAGCTTACAGAAATAGAACTTAACTTGCTTGATTCTATTTTGCGTATTATTATGCAAAGACTTAAAGAAAGTTGGATGAATGTTACGGAAATTTATCCAAGTGTTGAAGCAAAAGAATCAAGTCCAAATGTTGTGCAAATTGTTTCTCAAAATGAGATTGTTATCATGGTGGTAATGGAGATTATCATAGGAAATTCAAGTGGTATGGTAAATATATGCTATCCAGTTGTGCATTTGGAAAGTATTTTGAGCCGTTTAGCAAATCGTGATATTATGATGGGTGAAACTTCGGCTAAAAAGTCAAGAAACAAAGAACTTAAAACTTTGATCGGTCGTGCTGAAGTGATTTATGAAGCTATGCTTGGTAAAACTTTTATCAATGTAAATGAATTTTTAGATTTAAAACAAGGAGATATTTTAAAACTTGATAGAAGTGCAGATGATAAAGCTATAGTAGCCATAGATAAAAAAGAAGTATTTTTAGCTCAAGTAGGACTTCATAGATTTAGAAAGTCGATTAAAATCTTAGAACTTATTAAAACTGATAAAGATGAGATTAAAGAAATGCTTGAAAAATATGAAGATGAAAGAAGAGCAAAGGCAAATTCTTATGATGAAAATGAAGAGTTAGAAGAGGAAGAAGATGATCAATGATTTTTTAGGCATATTTGTCAACGAGTGCATAAGCACAATAGAAGGCTTAACAGGGAAAAGTGCTGAATTTAGCGAGTATTATGAGTATGATGTAAATTCTCAAGATTCTATGACTCCGCCATTAGTTAGTGCTACTTTTAGTGTCAATAATGAGATGAAAATCAAAATCTTAGCAAGTGCGGTTTTAATGAGTGCAATTGGTGAGTGGATGATGGGAGAAGAAGAAATCTCTAAAAATAGTGAGCTAAATGAAGATGAAATGGACGCGGCTAAAGAAGCTATACAAAATATCATTTCAGCATTTTCTACAACCTTAGGTGCACAAAAAGAAATTCCAAAAATGGAATTTAGTTTAGAAAATTGTGAATTTGTTGCAGATAGTCTAGAACTTGGCGGCTTTCATAAAATATATTTATATAATGTAAAAATAGCTGATTTAGAAGAGAAAATTTCCTTAGTATTTGATGAGAAAATTTATAAAGTTTTAACTAAAACTGATTTAGAAGAAATTGTTACAACTCATGAAGAGCATACTCAAGACCATAAAACCTTAGCAAGCGTTGAAGAGTTAAGAAATATCGGCTTGATTATGGATGTGCGTTTGCCTATAAGAGTGCGTATTGGTAGTAAAAAAATGCTTTTAAAGGATGTTTTAACTATGGACATAGGTTCAGTTATCGAGCTTGATCAATTAGCTAATGATCCTTTAGAAATTTTAATAGGTGATAAAAAGATTGCCTATGGGGAAGTAGTTATCGTAGATGGAAATTTTGGAGTACAAATTACTGAGATTGGCTCTAAAAAAGAAAGATTAGAGCAATTAAGATGAAAAATTAGTTCTCTAATCAAAAAACAATAAAAATCAATATAAGCTAAAAGGCTTAAAATCAAAATGTAAAGATTTTGGAGTGTTTAGCTTGAAAGGTTTTAACTCTTTTTTAGGAGCAACAATTAAAGCATAACCGCCTTTATTGTATCTATCCCAAATGCTAAAAATTGACTTTTAGAGCTTATGTATTCTCCATGGCTTGGATCAAGCACTTGTAAATAATTCCCCTTGTGATTAATAATTACCACAAAATGTGGGAAGCGTGGGTTATCTTCAATTTTTACAAGCATTGGAATATTTACAAGCTTGTCTAAGCTTTCTCTATTGATTTGGTATGAATTGCTTTCATAACCTAGCTTTTTAACCGCATCGTTTAAATCTGCAAAGCTTACCATATCCGTATAAAGCTTTTGTCCGCTCATGGTTTGTAAAAGTTTAAGCTCATCAAACTTTTTATCATCAAGCATATTGATTAAAGTTGCCAAAGATGAAGCCCCGCAAGATTGCTCGTAAGTTTGTCTTATTACTCTTTCGTTTTTAATTTCTTGATAAGACTTGACTACCCATTCTGCTTTTGCATTCAAAGAAAGAATGGATAAAAATAATAAAATTTTTAAAATTTTCTCCATAAGCTTATCCCAAATATACTATCAGGCGAAGCAGAACTTCCCCTATAAGTAGAACCTAAACTTAAAGTTGGAATAGAACGCACTTCAGAATTTTGATAGCCATTGATTTTTTGCTCGGTTTGAAATCTTTGCTCTGCTCCTAAATCTAAAGTAATCTTAGGACTTAGAATGATAGATAAATCCCCACCCACATAAATACTATTTCCATACTCTATTTAAGGGTTTTAAATTTTCTTGATTGATTATAACCAAAACCGGTATAAATGCTATATACAACAGGGTCGCTATATCCCCTTAAACTAGCTTGTAAGCTTTGTGATTTTAGATAAAAGTTTTTGGTTTGATTGATTGCTTTTTCTCTTTGAACGACTGCAGTTTGAAAGGTAATTTGTGGAATTAAGTCTGCAATGCTATCTCCTGTATAAATAAAACCTAGCCAAAGATTATCAAATCCTATACGATTTTTATTTTCAAAATCCCCCGCAAGAAAATTCCTATATTCTTGTCTTGCATAACTCCCTCCTCCTGACACAAGTATATCGAACTTGGGTGTTAGGGTATAAATAAAAGTTTGAGTTAAAAATACTTGTTTTGTATCATTCCAAATTGTAGGATCTCCACCTACAATGATGTTAGGATAAAGTGCATAAGAATTTGCATTTCCTGTACTAAGCAAAGAAAAGCTTGTGATACTTCTTAAGCCTATTTGCTTTTTAAATAAACTGTCTATACTTAGTTCATCACTAGCAAAAATACAACTAAGTAAAACCATAAATGTTAAGAAAATCTTTTTCATTGTTACCTTTCTAAATATTTTTAGATTTTTTCCATTAAAACAATAAATGTTTCAAATAACAAATTGATTTTAATATGTAATTTGTGATATTCTTTAAAAAAGAGTAAAAATAGCTAAAAAAGGAAGTTATGTTAAAGAAGTTAGCAGGTTCTTTGATTTTAGGTTCTTTGTTAGTAAGTTCTGCTTTTGCTGGGGATTTTTTAGCTAAAGTTAGTAATGGTGCTTTAAGTGATAATTCTCAAGGCGTAAAAGTTCTAAATGTAGATGAGATGAAACAAGTTAAGGGTGGGTATTTAGTCGGTTTTAAATTTTTTAAAGATCGTCCAAATTTAATTTCAGAAGTTTATGCAATTGCAGATTTTTCAGAATACGAACTTAGCAATCTTAACAAGGGTCTATGTGGTGCAGGAGATGAAAAATGCTCAAACCCTAGTAGAGATAGATTAATTTCTTGGTTGCAAGCGAGTGCTAATTCTCCTGCTGAATATCGTCCTGTATATAAGGTAAAAAGACAAATAAAATACTCAAATTTAGGACAGCCTTATGTTTTATTTACTTATGGAGTCGGTGTTTATAATGTAAAGAATGGACAAATATATCAATATAATTCTAGTCCTATGTTAAATAATAATACAATCATGAGAGAAATTGCTTATAAATATCAAAATTCTATACAAGATGCCATGGGTGGTTGGAATCCAAGATTATTTTAATAAAATATCATAAAAAAAGGGTTTTCTATGGTAAATTTTGATACTCAATATACAAATATTAATTATCTAAGCAATAACACGAACAATAAAAAATCTGTGCTTAAAAACGATGATAATTATTTTAATTCCGTGATAAAAAAATTTAATTTCTCTGAAAAAACCAAAGAAGAACAAGGGTATAATGGATCTCCTGATGTAAAAAAAGTAGAAAACTCTTTATATAAAAGATATATGGAAGATAAACTAAGCAAGGATGAAATAAAAATACTTAATAAATTTGGCACAGACTATCTTACAGAAGGCGTAGATTTGTCCGCACTTCATAAACGAAAAGTTGATCTTTTAAAAACTCTTACAAGTATGAATGAATTTGAGAAAATATGGGGTGCTGAAAGGGCACAAAGAGAAAAACAATTTTTTAATGAACTTGGTAAGTCACTTACTCAAGAAGATATAGATAGGTTCTTAGCTAATAAAAACAATCAAAAAGAAGATAAAGAAAAACCCTTTAAACCTATACAAGCAGAAAGCAAAAACAAAGAAACTTACAAAGATGATAATAAAATGAATGAGCTTGTAAAAAAACTATTAGAAGATAAATTTAGTACAAGCGATGAGTTGAAAATTCTTTTTGGTGTTAAAATAGATGTAAAGATTTAAATAATAACGAATTTACTAAAATCTTTTCATAATTAAGTGTGTATAATATATAAAAGTGTGAATTTGAAAGTTTAGAAATTTAAAAAAATCTAATTTAATGCAGTTTGCAAAAGAAAATTATTTAAAAATTACATAAAAGATTATTATAAAAATTTAGCTAGAATGGAATTTATTTTAACTAAAGGTTATAAAATGAATGAAAAAATAATCCAAGATTTAGAAAAATTTGCTAACATGCCAAACCTAAAAAATGCTATAACTTTTTTTGGTTCTGCAAGATTAAAAGAAGACAATGAGTATTGTATTTTGGCTTCAAAATTAGCTCAAAAGTTAGCTGATGAGGGTTATAGCATCATCAGTGGTGGTGGCGGTGGTATTATGCAAGCTGCAAATTACGGGGCTATGCAAAGTCAAGCTTCGCACTTGAAATCTTTTGGATTTAATATACATTTACCATTTGAGCAAAAAGCAAATGACTTTTTAGAGTATAATATCACTTTTAAGAGCTTAGCCATTCGCAAAATGGCTCTTATCCAAAAGAGTCTAGCTTTTGTGATTTTCCCAGGCGGCTTTGGAACATTAGATGAATTTTTTGAAATTCTTACTCTTAAGCAACTTAGTTTTAAAAAAGATGTTCCTATTATTTTAGTTGGGCAAAAATTTTGGCAACCTCTTGATGAATTTATCAAAACTTCTTTACTAGAACTTGGAACTATATCTAAAAATGATGAGTTAAAGTATAGTATAAGTGATGATTTAGATGAAATTATAAGAATGATAAAGGAAAAAGATGAAAATTCTTGTTGCAATGAGTGGGGGTGTAGATAGCACTGTAACTGCTTATAGGTTAAAGCAAGCAGGACATGAGATTATAGGTTGTTATATGAAGCTTCATGGAAAAGCTAATTATCATGAAGAAAATATACAAAAAGTTGAAAAAGTTGCTAAATTTTTAGACATCAAATATCATATTTTAGACTTACAAGAAGATTTTAAAAATCAAGTTTATATGCCTTTTGTTAATACCTACAAAGAAGGAAAGACGCCAAATCCTTGTGCTTTGTGTAATCGCTTTATTAAGCTTGGCAAGCTTTTAGAATTTGCTAAGAGTTTGGGTTGTGAGAAATTAGCCACAGGTCATTATGCAAGGATAGAAAATGGTTTGATTAAAATTGCAGTTGATGAGAGTAAGGATCAAAGCTATTTTTTAGCAAATGCAGAGAAAGAGGCTTTGGAATATTTGATTTTCCCTCTTGGAGAGATGAGAAAAGAAGATGTGAAAAAATTTGCTTCTACAATCGATGTTTTAAAATCTTTTGCAATACAAAAGGAAAGTTCTGAAATTTGTTTTGTGGAAGATACTTATGTGCAAGTTTTAGATCAGTTTATGGATACCAAAATTCCAGGTATTGTAAGAGATAGTAGTGGTAAAGAAGTAGGAAAACACGAAGGTTATATGCACTATACCATAGGTAAAAGAAGAGGTTTTGAGGTACGCGGGGCTCATGAGCCACATTTTGTGTTAAAAATTGATCCTAAAAAAAATGAAATCATAGTAGGTAAAAAAGAAGAACTTAAGATAAGTGAATTTAACCTTGATAATATTAATTTATTTATCGATGCTAAAGAGCTAGATTGTGAAGTAAAAATACGCTATAGATCAAGATCGACCCCATGTAAAGTTTTGATTAATGAAGATAAAAGTGCAAAAATCATCTTACAAGAGCCTGTTTATGGGCTTGCCAGCGGACAAATGGCGGTATTTTACGATAAAGATTTGGTTCTTGCAAGCGGATTTATTAAATAAAAAAGCTAAAGGGTTGCACCCCTTTGGCGTTGCACCCTTTATACTAACTTTTTTTTAAAAATTAAAATTATTTTATTGTAATAAAAAATAAGAAAATTGTAGTTGAGGTTTTTCTAAGATAGATTAGGCAAATCTTATCTTAGAAAAATTATATTGCATTTGATAGGTTGATCTTATTCAGTCATATCAACAATTGTTCCACGATCTTCACATCTTTCTTTATTCCATTTTCTTGTATCACATGCTCCATAAACTATTTCATGTTTATTCAAATCGCCATTTTTATAGTTGATATAAACAACATCGCCATATTCTATTTCGCCTTTTGCAACATCTCCTAGCAATCCATCTTGTTCTATTTTAATACCTTCAAAATCTTCAGCTACTTCAGGGTGTTTTTCTTTTAAAGCATTTAAATCAACATCTTTAAGGCTTTTTATCACAACATTAGAGCCATAATCTTTTTTTAAAGTTTTAATGAATAAATCATAACCACCTTTAGAACCTCTACTTGAATCATATTTATAATCTACTCCATTAGTACATGCTATAAAAGAAATTAATGCTAAAGCACCAAACATTGTTTTTTTAATCATTTTTTATCCTTTTAGTTTTAGTTTGCAAAGTTTATCATAAATGAAGTTAAATCAAAAAATTACGGAGCTAAAATATCTCCATAATGCTTATATCAAACCATAAAAGATCAAATTTAAGTAAAATTCCATAAATCACTGCACTAAATAATCCTGCGAAAATTCCTGCTAAAACATCATCTAGCATTACACCCAAACCACCTTTAGTTTTTTTGTCAATTTTACCTATGATAGAAGGTTTTGTGATATCAAAAAATCTAAATAAAACAAAAGAAAGCAAAAAAGTAAAAACACTCTGTCCGCAAATTGCCAAGGCTAAAAATACCCCAACAACTTCATCTATTACAATATGCTTATCATCGTGTATGCCTGTTTGTTTTTCATATTGATCGATGATTTTTATAGAGATTAAAAAAAGTAAAATTGCAAGCAAGATCAAAGTTCCTATGCCCAAATACCTTAAAATAAAAAAAGCAGGGATTAGCGCTGCTATCGTGCCAAAAGTTCCTGGAGCTTTATTAACACTACCTGAATAAAAAAAAGTTAAAAATAATTTTTGCATGATTACACCATATATGACATTTGATGAAGTTTTATAAGTTGCTCATAAAATTCTTTATCGCTTCGATACTCTAAAATACCATGTGTAGGGAAAAGATTACTATAGATATTTTGTTTATTATGAAAGCGATTTGGGAAAAGCTCAGATAAAATCAAAGCTGAAATTTCTCTTCTTATAAAAACTGCTGGTGGAATGATACCAAGTCTAAGTAAATTTTTTAAAGAATCACCATGGTATTTCATATGATGATGAGCTCCATGGGGACATGATTTGGTACTTACTACCATTTTACATTCATCACAAAATACAAATTCAGGAAGTATGGTAACTTCTATATTATAATCTTTTGCAAAATCATCAAGCACGGTAAAGGTTCTGTTTTGATTAAAATACATCCCAAGTCCTGCATGATTTTGTCCTACAAAAAGTTTATTGCAATCAAAACTTTTAGCCAAAGCACACTCAAGCACAGGGTTTAAATGCGAGGCAAAAATTTTGATATTATGTAAAGGTATAAGTAAAACCCTAGAAGATGGTAAGTAATTTTGCGCAAAAACATCAAAACAACGCTTTTTGAGTTTTAAGCTCAATCCGTTGTTTTCATAGGATTCTATAAGGAAAATAATCACTAAATCAGATTGTTCTATAGCCCATCTTAAAATTCTCTCATGTGCTCTATGAAAAGGATCAAAACTTGAAACAATGGCTGTGATATTAGAAGGATTTAATCTTTTTTTGATTTTTTCAAAATCTTCTTTAATGGCTTTGATATTATTGTGATAAATTTCAAATTCGCCACTTATACAAATTTTTCCAAAATCTTGGATCAAGCAAGCATTAGGTCTAAAAATATCATTGCTATTTTTATCATTTTCAAATTTGCTTTCTAAAATGATATGTCCTATGGGTTTATCATTGCAAATAAAGTCTATTTTATCGCCAACTTTTGCATTTTCTAAAGCAGTATTATTTTCTTTTGTACTTGCAGGTGCAAAGGTGAGAGTATAAGGAATTTTTTGTTTATGTATCATTCCTGTGGCTATAACTTCATCTCTTTCTTTTTGATTCATTAATTTTGTAAAAGAACCAAAAACTCCTTCTTTGATAAAACATAAAACTTCGTATTCTTCTTCTGAGATTGTAATACTATTTTTTCTTTGTAATGCCATATTTTTTCCTTTTTTCCCATAAAGATTTTCTAGAAATTCCTAATTTTTTTGACAAATCTGTATCAGGAAAGACATTTTGATAACTAATGATAATATGTTTAACATAATCATCAATAGTTAAAATTCCATTACTTTCGAAGTTTTTCTCATCCTCACCCAGTTCTAAAATTTGAAAATCACTATGTTCAACATTTGTACTTGTATGTATAATAACAGCTTTTTTTAAAGCAAGGTTTAACACTTTTTCTTTGTCTGATGATTTTAGAGTTTGGAAATTTACAAGATAGTATAAACAATTATCTTTAAAGATTTTATCTAAATTTTGTTGATGTGAAAGATCTATATAAATATTTGCGACATTATGCTCATTGGTATAGTTAAATACAAAATGATCTGCAAAATTTTGATTATTAGTTTTTAAAATCAAAGGCAATTTGAATTTTTTATAATCAAAAGTTGGTAGTTTAGCTGTCTCAAATTTATGTTTTAAATAAGACTGATAAGTATGATTTAAAATATTTATTTTCTTAAATTCTTGAAAATGTTTGATTTTTCGCGTTAATTCTTCTATCATAAAAGGCTTTTGTATATAATCACTCGCACCGGCTTTTAGTGGCGCTAAAACTGTATCTGAGCTTATATAAGATATAAGTAAAATAATAATTTTATGCTTAAAAATTTCTACAATATGTTCAAAATTAGCCATACTAGTAGAAAGCAAAATGATTTCATAATCATGATGAGCAAGCTCATTAACATTTGCAATAATATCACAATCATAACCTATAGAATTAAGTTTTGAACCTATGCTTTGGGCTAAATAAAATTCATTTTCTACTATTAAAACTTTCATAATTTCATCCAATCAAAATATTTTAAATTCGCACTTACTAAAACAGCAATTCCTTCTTTTCTTCCTACAAAACCTAAATGCTCTGTGGTGGTGGCTTTGATATTGATTTTATTTGGTGTTACTTTTAATATTTTGGCTATATTAAAAGCAATATCTTCTTTAAAATCTTTCATCTTGGGCGTTTGTGCAATGATTGTAATATCAGCATTCACAAGCTCAAATCCATAATTTTGCACCAAAGTATAAGCATTTTGCAATAAAAGCATAGAATCTGCGTTTTTATATTGTATATCATTATCTGGAAAAAGTTCTCCAATATCTCCAAGTCCTGCTGCACCTAAAAGCGCATCAATTAGTGCATGAGCTAGCACATCTCCATCAGAATGAGCTTTCAAGCCCATATTTTCATGTACTTTTACTCCGCCTAAAAGTAAGGCTCTTTGCTCTCCAAATTCATGCACATCAAAGCCATTTCCATTAAAAATTTCCCAAGATGGTTTTGGTAAATTTAAGCTTTTTAAATCTTCTTTAAAGGTAATTTTTTTAGCTAACTCATCACCTTGTACATACCAAATCTTACCACCAATAGCTTGTATTGCTGTGCTATCATCGGTAAAATTTGCATTTTGCTCTAAAGCTTTTTTGAGCATACTTGTGCGCGAAAGTTGAGGGGTTTGTATGAGTTTTATTTTATCTCTGTCGATAACTTCTTGAGCATAAATTGCTGTATCGCTTACTTTTAAAACAGGTGTAATACAATCTGCTTTATCGTAATTTTCTATAATATTATTAAAAAGGTTTTTAGAAATCAAAACCCTTGCGACATCGCTAACTAAAACATATTCACTTTGTACTAAATTTAAAGCATTAAGTAATGATTGTGCTCTTGTATTACCGCCTTTAACAAAATGATACTCAGGTGCAAATCTTTTCATATAAGAAATATTACCAGAAGTAACAATTACTTGTTTAAAAGGGTAAAAAGAACTTAAATTTTTAGTTGCATAAAGCCATAATGGATGTTCACCTAGTCTTAAAAACTGCTTTTTTACTGGAGCATTAAATCTTGATGACTCCCCTGCTGATAGCATAATCAAGGAAATATCTAACATTTGTTACACCTTAATTTTTTATTAATGTTACGATATTATACACCATAAAAGCCAAAATTTATATTTAAGTTAGTAGAATTAATCATTTTAAACAACAAGGAGAAAAATTGAAGGAAAAAATCGAAGAAAGACTAAAACAAGTTATATATCCGGGATTTAAAAAAGATATAGTAAGTTTTGGTTTTGTAAAAAAGATTGATTTGAATGAAAAACAAGCTCATATTGTAGTTGAAATCGTTTCGGCTAATGCTCAAATTGCACAAGAACTTAGACTAAACATTGCAAATGTTTTAAAAGATTTAAATTTAGAGCTTAATTTAGAAATCATACAGCCAAAAATTCCTGAAGAAAAAAGCAATTCAAGAAGTGGTAAAAATATCGCTCCACAAATTAAAAATTTCCTTATGATTTCAAGTGGAAAAGGTGGGGTAGGTAAAAGTACTACAACTTTAAATTTAGCGATTTCTTTGGCTAAAATGGGTAAAAGGGTAGGGCTTTTGGACGCAGATATTTATGGGCCAAATATACCAAGAATGCTAGGTGAGAGTAAAAGCAAACCTGAAATTGTAGGTCAAAAAATTCGTCCTATTTTATCTCATGGAGTTTATATGATGAGTATGGGTGTGTTGATAGAAGAAGGTAAGGGTTTAATGTGGCGTGGCTCTATGATCATGAAAGCGATTGAACAACTTTTAGCTGATGTGCTTTGGCCTGAACTTGATGTATTATTGCTTGATATGCCTCCAGGAACAGGTGATGCGCAAATTACCCTAGCTCAAAGCGTGCCAGTGAGTGCGGGTGTGTGTGTAAGTACTCCTCAAGTAGTGTCTTTAGATGATAGCAAAAGAGCGCTAGATATGTTTGAAAAATTGCACATTCCTGTTGCAGGTATTATAGAAAATATGAGTGGCTTTTTATGTCCTGATAATGGTAAAGAATATGATATCTTTGGTAAAGGCACCACAGAAGAAATGGCAAAAGCTTATAAGTGTGAAGTTTTAGCTCAAATTCCTATCGAAATGAGTGTAAGAGAAGGTGGAGATAGCGGTAAGCCTGTAAGTTTTTATATGCCTGAGAGTGTAAGTTCAAAAAGATATTTACAAGCTGCTGAAAAAATCTGGGAATTTATAGAAAAGGTTAATCAAGAAGGTAAAGTAGATAATTCAGCTATTCAACCTATAATGAATGGCAAAAGCGCGTGCTCGCAATAAGGAGGAAAATATGCCAATAGAAAGTAAAGAAGAATTTTTAAATTTAATCAAGCAAATCGAACAAAGGATTAATTATAAAAAGCCTAAAGCTTTTGCTATAGCAAGACTTGATCTAAGTCAAGTTGATCCTAGTAAAAAACTTCAAGCTAATTTTGGTGTGATTAATTTTGAGCAAAATTATGCCGCTGCAGCTGTTATGTTTGAAGCTTTTTTTAGAAGAGGGGTTGATGTTGATTTTAATGAAAGTGAGTTTGTGGCTACTTTGATTAAAGAAGATTTGGATTTTGCACTTGAATGCTTTGCACCATTTTTACAAGAGCAAGGTCATAAAAATATAGAAGCAATTAAAGCAGCAAAGGAAAATTTTAGAGAAAATGCTTTTTCTTTTGTTTGTATTTTTGAAGATGAAGCACCAAAAAGCTTAGAAAGTGTGTATTTAAAACTTTATTTGCTTTCAAATAAAAAAGTACCTTTGAGAAGTTTAAATTTAACAGGTGCTTTTGGGATTTTACCAAATGTTGCATGGAGTGACAATAAGCCTATTGATTTGGACTTTTTAAGAGAAAATGAGATTGATTTAAAAATGAGTGGAAGGTATCCAAGGATTGATTATGTAGATAAATTTCCAAGATTTTTAGCTCATGTTATTCCTGAGGATAATACTAGAATTTTAGAAAGTTCTAAAGTAAGAATGGGGGCGGTTTTAGCTGCAGGTACTACTATCATGCCAGGGGCTGCTTATGTGAATTTTAATGCAGGTACAACTGGAGCTTGTATGGTAGAAGGGCGTATTAGTTCATCAGCTGTTGTGGGCGAAGGTAGCGATGTAGGAGGCGGTGCTTCTATACTTGGTGTTTTAAGTGGTACAAGTGGTAATGCTATTAGTATTGGTAAAGCTTGTCTTTTGGGCGCAAATTCGGTTACAGGAATTCCTTTAGGGGATAATTGTATCGTTGATGCAGGCATTGCTGTTTTAGAAGGGACTAAATTTGCTTTAAAAAATAAAGAAGAACTTCAAAAAATCAATCCTGATTTTAAATTTGACAAAGATATATACAAAGGTTTAGAATTGGCAGGGCTAAATGGCTTACATTTTAGACAAGACTCTCAAAGTGGAGTGATGATAGCAGCTTTAAACAAAAAAGCTGTAAAACTTAATGAAGATCTACATTAAATTCTTAGCCCTTATGGGTTAAGAATTTTAAAACTCACGTTGTAGATTTTAAATTAAACTATAGATATTGTAAAAATGATTTTTAGTATTTAGTTTTTTTAGTGAAAAATCCTACATAAAAGCTTGAGCTGAATACTTATCTAAATAATATTTTGTGATGATCATTTTTCAATGATATATTTTTGTTTAAAAATACATTGAGTTGCTATAAACTATAATTATAAAATAGTACTTAAGCGAACTTGGAATTTTATAAGAGTAGTTTCTCTTGGGAAGTTAAATTTGTTTTTTGACTTAAAGCAATAAAGCTTTGTAAGTCAAAAAACATTATAAATTCTTACATAGAGCAAGTATTTTGGATAGTTGAATTAAGCATCCAAAGAACTTTTTCATATTTTGCGATATTTTCTTGAGCAAATGCTGCAGTTGTAGTATCGCTTGCTTTTTCAGCTTCTTCATTTAATTTTTTAAATTCAGCTAAAAGATATTTATAATCTTCTCTAATAAATTCTAAAACTTCTACAGGAGTAAAGCAATCTTTACCATTTTCTAGTTTTGGGCTTTTTGCATTTTCCATTAAAACTTTTTGGCAAGTAATAGCTTTTTCTCCAAGTTGTAAAACTCTTTCGGCGCAATCATCAAAAAGTTCTGCCATTTCTTCATAAGCTTTTTCTGTATA
Source organism: Campylobacter sp. IFREMER_LSEM_CL2090 (assembly GCF_025771865.1). Classification (NCBI taxonomy): domain Bacteria; kingdom Pseudomonadati; phylum Campylobacterota; class Epsilonproteobacteria; order Campylobacterales; family Campylobacteraceae; genus Campylobacter; species Campylobacter sp. IFREMER_LSEM_CL2090. The sequence goes on along the minus strand of NZ_JAKMRA010000005.1, from coordinate 46,837 downwards.
TTCATGAATTGAAAAAAACTGTAAACCTTTTACATTCCAATGATAATTATGAAATTTAACCCATAAATGATGAGCATCTGCTTGTAATTGTAATAATTGTTTTGTTACTGACATGTTATCTCCTTTTTTTATTTTTAAAATTATAACATAAAATTCTTAAATAATAATTATTATTATCTAATAAATTTTAATGTTAATAATTATTATATTTTCATTATACTCTTTTTTTACAATAAAGCAAATTTATTTACTTAATATATTTTTGAGTATTAATTTTCCCACCTCTACGCCAGGTTGATCATAAGTGTTAATTCCAAGCATAATGCCACATGCAGAAGTAAATAACTCATAATAATACATCAAATACCCACAGTGATAAGCATCTAATTTCTCAAGTTCTATTACATCAACACTTAAATTTTCAGCAATTAATGCATGCATGGTTGCATCGCATTGCGCGTTTAAAAGATTATGTAAATTAACTTCATTAGTAAAATCACAATTTTGCAAATGATTAAAGCTTATATTCGGGATACTAGGAGATTTTTGACTATCTTTGATTTTTAAAAAAGTAACAGTTTTATCTTTGGGTCCATCCATGATAAGTTGTAAAAAGCTATGCTGATCTCTAGCACCAATTAAAGCAATAGGAGTTAAACCTATGCGTTTAAAGCCTTGTTTTTTACCTAGACTTTCAGCAATTAGTTGAATATACCATTCATTAAAACCTTTAAAAGCATCCCCATAAGAAAAAAGCACATTAATATGTGCACTTTTATGTGTGCAGTAATGATAAGCCTTTTGCAAAATTTGATCACATTTTTTCTCAAAAAAATCCACATAACAAGCTTTTGCACCTTCTAATAAGGCTTTAGTATCATAGCCACAAAAGCTCAAAGGAACAATACCAATAGCAGATAAAACACTAAATCTACCACCGACATTTTTAGGTATAAAAAAGCATTTTATGTTTAATTCTTCTCCTAGTTTGTGAAGTTTTGACTCAAAATCAGTAATAAACACAAAATTTTTGTGTAAATTTTCATTTTTAAAATCAAAATGAGCAATGATGAGTTTAAATAAAGAAATCACTTCTATAGTTGTACCTGATTTGCTTGCTATGATGAAAAGTGTTTTTTTGGGATTTATTTTTTGCATAGTTTGGGTAAAAGTATGTGAGGAAGTATTATCTATGATGAAAAGTTTTTTTTCTTCTACTTGATCAAATAAAAGCTCTTTTAAAGCTTTAACCCCACAACTTGATCCACCCATGCCCACTAAAACGATATTTTCTATATGAGTTTTAGTTGCGATAAATTCTTTACTTTCTTTGATTAAATCAAAGCTTGTATCTACTAAGTGATAATACCCTATATCGCCACTTTCTAACTCATCATTCATTCTATTTGCATAAGCGGTAATTTTTTTAAAATCTTGGGTTTTAAAAAATAAAGTATTATTTAGCATTTTTACTTTTCTCATAAAAATAATTTGTCGCCTCAACAAAGCCTTCTACGCTTCCACAATCAAACCTTTTTCCTTTAAATTTATAAGCTAAAACCATATTATTAGTTGCTTGTGAAAGTAATGCATCAGTTAGTTGAATTTCTCCGTTTTTACCTGCTTTAGTATTTTCTAAAATACCAAAAATATCAGGCGTTAGAATGTATCTTCCTATGATAGCTAAGTTGCTTGGAGCATCTTTTGGATCAGGTTTTTCTACCATAGAATTTACCATGATCAAATCCTCTTCCACAGCATTTCCTGCTATAACCCCATAGTTTGAAACTTGATCAGCTTCAACTTCCATCACAGCTATAACAGAGCAGCGGTATTTTTCATAAATTTTTACCATTTGAGCTAAGACATTTATCCCATCTTCATTTACACATAAATCATCTGCTAAAATAACTCCAAAAGCTTCATCTTGCACTAAAGGCTTTGCTTTTAAAACCGCATCTCCTAAGCCTTTCATTTCATTTTGTCTTGTAAAAGTAAAAGTGCAGCGATCTATGAGTGTTCTTATTTCACTTAAAAGATATTCTTTTTTAGTACCTGCGATTTGGTGTTCAAGTTCATAAGAAATATCAAAATAATCCTCCAAAGCTCTTTTTCCACGCCCTGTAACAAAGCCCATGGTTTCCATACCAGCTTCTAAAGCCTCATCTACACCATAATGAATTAAAGGCTTAGTTAGTATAGGTAGCATTTCTTTAGGTAGGGTTTTTGTAGCAGGTAAAAATCTAGTACCATAACCTGCTGCAGGAAAAATACAAGTTTGAAGCATAGTTTATCCTTAAATTTTTATAAGTTGTTTTGATTATAATTTTATTTAAATATTATAACTAATTTAAGGAAAAAATGAAAACTATTGATCAAATTTATCAAGCAAAAATAGAAATCAAAAAATCAACTTTTTTGTCGTTTTTATGTCCTTTTGAAGATTTTCAAACTTTAATGCAAAAGCTAAGAAATGAGCATTTAAAAGCCGTGCATTTTGTATATGCTTATAGGTATTTAAATGAATTTGATCAAATCATAGAAGATAAAAGCGATGATGGTGAGCCAAAAGGAACTTCTGCTATGCCTTGTTTGAATGTCTTAAGAGGGGCTTTACTTGTTAATTGTGCGGTGATTGTGGTGCGTTATTTTGGAGGGATTAAACTTGGTACAGGTGGTCTTGTAAGAGCTTATAGTGAAGCTACAAATGAAGCTATTTTAAATGCGATGCTTTTAGAATTTGAAGCTAAAAATATTTTAAGTTTAAACATTCCTTTTTATCTTTATGCAAGATTTGAGCATTTTTTAAATAAAAATAACATTTCTTATGAAAAAAAATTTCAAGAAAATGTTGAGTTGGTTTTAAGTGTTAATGTAAAAGAAGAAGAGGAATTTAAAAAATTTGCAAAAGAGTTTGAATTTAGTGGACTTATTTGGAAGTAAGCGTTTGCTTACTTCTTTTCATAAAGAATTTAAAAGATCTTTTACCATATCTTTTTGTGGCTCTTGTTTTTCTTCTATATTAGCTTGCATAGGAATTTCGTTTTGTCCTCTAAAACGATAATTATAAATATTTGACATATTTGAGCTAAAAATTCCTGTGCTAAATTGATCTTGACTCATGGCTTTTGAAAAAAGCTCATCAAGTTTTATACTTTGCTCGTTTAAATTTTCGCTATTGTTTTGACTAAGTAAAGACATAAAGTCTTCATTAGCTCCTTGAGTGCTTTTATAGGCACTACTTTGACCATATCCATACTCTTTAACCGATAAATTATCATGGTTAACTTGCATGTTTTCTCCTTTCAAAATATTACAAGGAAAAAACAAGCAAAAATCATTCCTTAATCACCATGAGTTGGGTAGTATTCAGCTTCTATTTCATTGTTTTTGATAAACTCTTCTCTAGCTTTGTTACAGCGCTCATCTCTTAGTTTTCTATAAGCATTTCTACTTTCTAATTCTTGAGAAGTTAAAGGGCGATCTTCTAAAAATGAAATGTGAAAATAAGTATCATCTTCTTTGCTGAATTTTTCATAAAATTCAACATAGTCAAAATAATCTTTTTCACTTTGAAAATCAATACTTTCTTCTACATAAATAGTTGGGCCAAAACCTCTGTGATTTTGAGTAAAATGTCCAAAACCAGCTGCATATTTTATCTTAAACGAATTCATTCTAAACCTCCTAAAAATTCGTCATAACTTCCTTTAAAGTCTGTTAATTTCCCATCTTCTAAAAACCATATACGATTAGCAAAAGCGCTAATTAGCTCTCTATCGTGGCTTATGCATATCACACAACCTTTGAAATTATACAAGGCTTCGCCTAATGCAATGATACTTTCAAGATCTAAATGATTATCCGGTTCATCTAAAAGTAAGAAATTTCCACGTTCTAACATTAATTTTGAAAGCATTAAGCGGTGTTTTTCGCCCCCACTTAAACTAGAAGCCATTTTTTCTTGATCGCTTCCGCTAAAGAGCATTCTACCAAGACATTTGCGAATTTCATCCAAATCTTTGAATTTTTCACTCATTAGCCATTCATAAAGTTTCAAATCTTCATTAATTAAATTCGTTGTATCTTGTGAAAAATATCCCATTTCTATGGTAGCACCAAGGTGAATATGACCACTATCAGGTTCTAATTTTGATGCAATGATTTTAGCTAAAGTGCTTTTTCCAACACCATTTGCTCCGATTAAGGCTATTTTATCACCTTTTTCTAATTTTAATTCTAAATTTTCAAATAAAGTTTTATCATAAGCCTTGCTAATACCTTTTAATTCTAAAACTTCATTTCCTATTTCTCTATTTGTTCTAAAAACTATGCTAGGATCACGCCTACTTGAAGTTTTAATCTCTTCAAGTTCAAGTTTTTCTAAAGCTTTAGCCCTACTTGTAGCTTGTTTGGCTTTTGAAGCATTAGCGCTAAAACGGCGTATGAAATTTTCTAATTCTTCTCTTTCTTTTAAGGTTTTATCACGTTTGAGTTCAGCTTGTTTAGCAAGTAAGGTTGAAGCCATATACCAATCATCATAATTTCCAGCAAAATCACGTATTTGTTTAAAATCTACATCTAAAATTCTTGTACAAACTTTATTTAAAAAATGTCTATCATGGCTAATTACTACTAAAGTTCCCTCATGTCTTAAAAGCTCATTTTCAAGCCAAGAAATAGCTTCTAAATCAAGGTTGTTTGTAGGCTCATCTAAAAATAATACATCAGCACCTAAAAATAATACTTGAGCTAATAAAACTTTAAATTTATCCGCACTTTGTAAAGTACTCATGAGAGCATTAAAATCTTTAATATTTAAAGAGCTAAGAATTTTTTCACATCTAAGCTCGCAATCATAGTTTGGATCTTCTTCTGCTGTTATGATTTCAAGCTCGCTTAATCTATCATTGATTTCATCGGTAAATTCTTCACTCATATAAAGTTTTTCTTTTTCTTTTAGTGTATCATATAATCTTTTATTTGCACACATTACCGCATCTTTGATAGTGTAGTTTTCAAAAGCAAATTGATCTTGTCCTAACACTGCGATTTTTAAATTTGGATCTATGCAAATTTCTCCACTGCTTGATTCTATTTCGCCTGAGAGAATTTTTAAAAAAGTTGATTTTCCTGCGCCATTTGCGCCTATAAGTCCATATCTTTCACCACGGTTTAATTTTAAATTTACATCTTCAAATAAAAGCTGATTTGCAAAACGCATAGTGAGATTTTTTACTTCTACCATAATTTTCCTTAAGAATTTTCTAGATATTGTAGCGAAAAACTTTTGAATGAAGAAGGGCTTGAATCAAGTCAAACCTAAAATATCATACTAAAGAAAAGATTTAATCGTTTTGTAAAGCTCTTCAGAACACTGCTCTACATATTTCTCCATTTTTGTCTGTAAAAATTTCCCATTTTCCTCATAAAACTCACTCTTAATTAGGCTTTTAAACTCTTTAACTCTCGCTTGAGTATTTTGCTCTAAGTATTGTTTTATAATTTCACAAGTTTTACCCCTTGTGCGATATGCAACTATAAAAACATCGAAGCACTTTACACCTTGCTCCAAAGCTTCCTTATTTAAGAGCTCAAATTTATTTACAAGTTCCAAATCATCACCAGCTGAGCAAAAAGACACATATTGATCTTTAAATTCTACTATGGCTATAAAATCTCCTTTTTCATAATATTTAAAATATCTTATCAAAGGCTTCTTTTCTAAGGTACGTAAAAATGCACGAGAAATGCTTGCAGTTTTTCCTGTGTTAGCTGCACCTTGAAGTGTAATTAACGCGTTAAAATTCATCATTATTTATTCTTGTTTATCTTCATTTTCTATATTTTGTATCAAATCCATAATTTGATAAAAATTATAACTATAAGCCAAATCATCAGCTCTTGTAATATCCCAAATCCATAAAATTATAATTAAGATTTTTAAACCGATTAAAATTGCACCTCCAAATACAAATGCAATCCCTGCGAATTCACTTTGGAGTCCATTAAACACAATCCGTGGAAGAATAAGTATAGCAACCAAAAGAAATATTCTTATCCAACCTGCAACTTTTCGCCCAGTCATAAATCTAGCAATTCCAAAAGCACCGAAAAAAAATGTTAAAAATCGTAATTTTGGTGCTTCTTTTAAATTTAGTTTATCTATCCTACTATCAAATTGCTTTAATTGTTCGCTAGAAAATTTTCCAAGCTTTTGTTCAATTAAATCTAATTCATAATCACCACCAATAGCCCACGCAATGTTTGCTATCGAATCCACTTTATCCACAAAAAACTCCTTTTTAAAAAATGATATTAAATTATTCCACAATTTAGCTTAATTAATATTGAAATAATCAATATTAATTAAATAAAACATAGAATATTTCAATTGTTTTTAATAAAGAATTTTTAATGTAAAATCAGCCCATAAGTATTTAAAAATTTAGGGTAGCTTATGGCAAAAAAGAGCAAACGCGATATGGCATATGAATTAGATATTGATGTTAGCACTTTGTATAATTGGAGAAAATACAAACCTAATTTATATCGCATCGTTATGCTTGGCTTTAAATTTGATGAACTTTTGGAAAAAAATAAAAAAAATTATGAAGAGCTACTTGAGATAAATCAAACCATACAAGATGAAATTGCAAAATTTAAATAAAAACAATTTAATGATTTTAATATATTTATTAGCTTTTTAATTTCATAAAGTTTTATTTTAAAAGTTTTTTCGTGTTATCATTTGTTGCTTTGAAATTTAACTATCTAAGATAAATTACATTATTTTTTACTAAGCATATTTCAGGCATATTTATTTTAATTTCTATTTTTATTTTACTTATAATATGTATTAAAAAAATAATTCAAAATTGTTGTATAATTTTTAAAATTATTTTTAAATTAAGGTTATTTGATTGAGTTTAGTTTTATTATCTTTTTTACCTTCTTTTAGTTTTGTTTTGGAATTTTTAGCTTTATTTTTAGCTTATTTTTTTAAGCAAAATAAGATTTTTTTCTTGCTTTTGTTGATTTTATGTGCTAGGGCTTTATCTTTAGTGGCAAGTGAATATCAAGCGCATTTGTTTATCTCGGTATTTTTACCTTTTTCTTTTGTGCTTTTTGTTTTTTTGCAAGATAGTAAGCTTGTTTTTGAAAGAATTAATTTTATTAAATTTGCGTATTTAGCCTTTATGGGTTTTGTAGCGTTAATACTTAGCACAAGTACTAATTTTAATGCAAGCATTACAAGTGAAATTTTTGGCCTTTCAACGCAATTTTTTAAGCCTATTAGCGAGTTAAGCTTTTGTGTGTTTTGGGTAGGAATGATATTTTTATTATTTTCATATTTTAAAAATAATGATTTTCATTTTTTGCTAGCTTATATGGGCTTGAGCGTGCAATTTTTATTTTACAATAGTGTTGATTTGGGTTATTATGAATTTGCTTCTTTGGTGTTGATAGGATTTTTAGTGTATAAAGCTTATAAAATAGCCTTTTTTGACACTTTAACCAATTTGCCAAATTTAAAGGCCTTAAGAAGATATGCCCAAGGACTTGAAAATTTTCATTTAGCCTTGATTGAAGTAAAAAATATCAATGAAATTTATCATCAAAAAGACTCAAAAATGGGCGAGTTTATAATGCATGAATTTGCTAGGATTTTAAAAAAAGCTTTACATGCTAGGGTTTTTAAAGATGATAAGGATTATTTTATTATTGTATTTGAAAATGAAAATATAGCTTTTGTGCAAAGCAAGCTTCAAATGCTTGAAAATTTTATGCAAAAATATTGTTTTGAATTTAAAGAACAAAATGTAAAGTTAGAAATTAAACTTTGTTTATCAAGTAAAAATGAAAACATAGAAGAAAGTTTAAAACAAGCAAAATTAGAACTTAGAAGACAAAAGGATTAAAATGTTAGATTTGATTTTTAGAGAGTATGATATAAGAGGGCTTTACCCAAGTGAGTTAAATGAAAAAAGTGTAAAAGCTATAGGCTATGCTTTGGGTTTAGAAATGAAATCAAGGGGTTGTGAGAAAGTAAGCGTAGGCTATGATGCAAGATATAGTGCAAATGAACTTTTTAACTATTTAATCAGCGGTTTAAATAAAGCTAATATGCAAGTTTTCAATATAGGCTTAGCACCAACTCCTATGGGGTATTTTAGTTTATTTTTTGATGAAATTTTTGATGCAAATATCATGATAACAGGTTCGCATAATCCAAAAGAATACAATGGCTTTAAAATAACGATTAATAAAGAAAGTTTTTTTGGTGCTGATTTGAAAAAGCTTTCTTTAAAAGTGCAAGAGTATTTAGAACTTGAAATCAATGATGATTTAAGATATGAAAATTATGATATTAAAAGCTTATACATAGACTTTTTAGCTAAACATTTTTCACATCTTAAGGGCTATAAAGAAAAAATCATTATTGATTGTGCAAATGGAGCTACTGGAGTGATTATAAAGCCTTTGGTGGAAAAATTAAATCTTAATGCACAAATTTTATTTGAAAATCCTGATGGAAATTTCCCAAATCACGCGCCCGATCCAACAGAGCTTGAAAATTTGCACGCATTGCAAGTTGCGCTAAAAGAAAATGAAAATGCAAAAATGGGCTTTGCTTTTGACGGAGATGGAGATCGCTTGGTGGTTGCAAGTAAAGATTATGCATTTAAGGGCGATGAGCTTTGCTATTTATTTGCTAAAAATATAAAAAATCCTAGAGTTTTAGGTGAAGTAAAATGTTCTAAAAACCTTTTTGATGAGGTAGCTAAATTTGGTTTTATCATGATGGGTAAGACTGGACATTCTAATATTAAAAAAATGATGAAAGAGCAAAATATCGACATAGCAGCAGAGCTTAGTGGGCATATTTTCTTTAAAGATAGATATTTTGGTTATGATGATGGAATTTATGCATTTTTAAGAACCTTAGAGCTTTTGGTAAATGGTTTTGATATAGAAAAATTAGTTAAAGAATTACCAAAACTTTATGCAAGTGAAGAGATTAAGCTTAAGGTTAGTGAAGAAAATAAATTTCAAATCATAGAAAAATTTAAAGAAAAAATAAAAGCAAATGCTTTTGAAAATGTGCTTGATTGTAATGAAATTGACGGAGTTAGAATTACCTTTAAAGAAGGCTGGGCGCTTTTGCGTGCTTCTAATACAAGTCCATATCTTATCATGCGTGCTGAAGCTACAAGTGCTGAATTTAAAGACTTTTTAGAAGCAAGAGTAAAAGAACTTTTTGAAGAAATCATAAAAGAGCTTGCATAAGCTCTTTTATATCAATATTTTTTGTGTATAAATATGCTCTTAAGAGTTTAGGGATTTTTGCTTTTCTATAAATTTCTTTAAATTCTTTTGACATTTTCTCACAACTTACAAAAGGAAAAATCAAAACTTTTTCTTGTATGTAAACAATGCCTATTTTATGCGAAATTACTCCATCGCCTTTTAAAGCTTCTTGTCTTTGTTTAGCACTTAAAAGTATTCCAAGTTTTTTAAAGCATTTTGCGATTAAACTTTCATCTTTATGAGTAATGTAAATATTTTTAAATTCACAAATATTTTCTTCTTTTAAGTCTTTTTCTAAGTATTTAAAGCTCTTTTTTACTCCATTTGGATAAAGCTTTAAAAACTCATTGGCAAAATTTTTGCGTATGAAATTTCTAAAATATTTTTCATCATCATTACTCTCATCATGAAAATAAGCGATATTGTTGTCTTTTAGGTAGTTTGAAATTTCTTCTTTTGGAATTTCAAGCAAGGGTCTTATGATAGTAAAATATTTTCTTTTTTCAATATCTTTAAAACCAAGTAATTCTCTAAGTCCTGCGCCTTTGGAAAATTGCATTAAAAACCATTCTAGTTTATCATTTAAATGATGAGCTAGTAAAAGATTATCATAAGAGTGATTTTTGCAAAGTTCTTCAAAAAATTCATAACGCAAAGCTCTTGCACAAGCTTCGAAATTTTTTGTTATCTTGGGTGCGGTTTTGATGTAAATTTTTTTATGAAAACGCTTGGCTAATTCTTTAGCACTTTGCTCTTCTTTATCACTATTTTTGCGAGTTTTGTAGTTTATAAAAGCAAGATCAAAATCTATATTTTTTTCTAAAAGCATGAAAAATAAAGCACTAGAATCACTCCCGTGAGAAAATGCTAAAAGATTTTTCCCTTGCTTTAAATGATTTAAATATTTGCTATCAATCATCAAACTTTCTTAAGGCTTTTGCAATGAGTTTTTTATCTAAGCTCTGCGTGATTTCACACTCATAAAGCTCGCCCATTTCTAAATTTCCACAATCACTTTCATTGATGAGAATTTCTCCATCAATATTTCTATCCCAACGCAAATCTTTTGCACCGATGAAAAATTCTCCTTCAGAGCTTTGACCTTCACAAAATGCTAAGGTTTTTTTACCAACTTGTTGATTAAAGCTTTTTTCTATGCAATCATCAACGATTTTTTCTATTACTTTTAATCTTGCATTGATGATTTTACTAGGAATTTGTTCCATTTCAAAAGCTGCGGTATCTTCTTCTTTAGAATAAGCAAAAACACTAATTCTATCAAAATCAAATTCTTTTATAAAAGTGCATAATTCTTCAAAATCCTCATCACTCTCTCCAGGGTGTCCTACTATAAAACCTGTGCGTAAAAATGAATTTGGAGCTTGTTTCATTAAATTTAAAAGTTCGATTAATTTTGCTTTGTTAGCTCCGCGTTTCATGATTTTAAGCATATTATCACTGATGTGTTGTAAAGGTATATCAAAATAATTTACAAAAACTTTTGACTGAATGATTTTTTCTATCACTTCTTTACTAATGCTTGTTGGATATAGATATAAAATTCTAGCAGCCTTTACACCTTGGATATTTTCTATAGCTTCAATAAGCTTTAAAAGTCCATCTTTTTGACCTTGATCAAACAAATACGAGCTTGTATCTTGAGCAATAAAAGAAAAGTCTTTATAGCCTTTTTTAACAAGTTCTTTTACTTCATTTATAATACTTTCTAAGCTTCTTGATTTAAGTTTGCCTTTAAAACTTGGTATAGCGCAAAATGAACATTTTTGATTGCACCCTTCAGCTATTTTGATAAAAGCATGATAGTTTGATCCTGTGATCACACGATTGGTATTTTTATCTTGTAAGTAAGTAGAATTTGAAAATAGATTAGTTTTTTTAAGTATCATTTCATCAATTTTTTCATAATCTCCCACACCGGTAAAAAGATCAACTTCAGGTAGTTCTTTCATTAATTCTTCGCGGTAGCGTTGCATTAAACATCCTGTTACAACTAACAATGAATCTTTTTTTCTTTGCTCGTGTAAGTCTAAAATCGCATTTATGCTTTCTTTTTTAGCGCTATCTATAAAACCACAGGTATTTACAATCAAAACATCAGCTAAGCTTGGCTCATCACAAATATCATAATCACTTAATCTTCCAAGCATGATTTCACTATCAACTAAATTTTTATTACAACCTAAAGACATTAAAAAAAGTTTTGGCATATTTCTCACTTTAAATGTTTTATTTTTTGCTAAAATTATAAGATTAAATTATATCAAAATTAGAAAGAAAATTTTTATGGATAATTACGAATACAGCGAACTTTTAAAAAAATTAAAAAACAAAGTTGGAAATATCGCTTCTATTATTAAACCTGAAGAGATAAAAACAAGATTAAAAGAAATAGAAAATTTAGAAAATTCCCCTTCTTTTTGGAGTGATGTAAAACAAGCAGGCGTTATAGGTAAAGAAAAAACTAAAATTTCAAATTTACTTAAAAATTATGAAAATGCAAATAATGCTTTAAATGATGCAAGTGAGCTTTTTGATCTTGCTAATAGTGAAAATGATTTAGATACCATAGAAGCTTTATTTGAAGATGCAAATAAGCTAGAAGATCTTATTGTAAATCTTGAAATTTCTATGCTTTTAAGTGGGGAAAATGATGGTAAAAATGCCATAGTTTCTATTCACCCAGGAGCAGGTGGAACGGAGAGTAATGACTGGGCTAGCATGCTTTATAGGATGTATTTGAGATTTTGTGAAAGAGAAGGTTTTAAAGTAGAAACACTTGACTTTCAAGAAGGCGAAGAAGCAGGGCTTAAAGATGTTAGCTTTTTAGTAAAAGGTGAAAATGCTTATGGGTATTTAAAAGCTGAAAATGGCATTCATCGTTTAGTAAGAACTTCTCCATTCGATAGTGCAGGACGCCGCCATACGAGTTTTTCTAGCGTGATGGTTTCGCCTGAACTTGATGATGATATAGAAATAGAAATTGAAGAAAAAGATATAAGGATTGATTATTATAGAGCAAGCGGAGCAGGTGGACAGCATGTTAATAAAACCGAATCAGCAGTGCGCATAACTCATATGCCAAGTGGTATAGTAGTGCAATGTCAAAACGATAGAAGCCAACACAAAAACAAAGCAACTGCTTTTAAAATGCTAAAATCACGCCTTTATGAGCTTGAGCTTATGAAACAACAAGATGAAGCAAATTCAAGTGAAAAAAGTGAGATAGGTTGGGGTCATCAAATCCGCTCTTATGTGCTTTTTCCTTATCAACAAGTTAAAGATACACGCTCAAATGAAGCTTTTTCACAGGTTGATAATATCTTAGATGGAGATATTAAAAAAATCATAGAAGGTGTTTTAATAGCACAAAAAGCACAAGATTAATACTACAAAAGGATATTAAATGGAAAAAATTCTAGTTTGTGTAGATGTTTTAGAGCCTTGTAGGGAAAGTTTGCATTATGGGGTGTATTTAGCTAAAAAGCTAGATTTACCTTTAATGTTTTTATATACTATAGAACCAAATTTTACCAATGCTGAATTAGCTTGTAGTTTTGGCATAGGTGCTAGTGGGTGTGTGATTGAAGATTTAGTAGAAGAGCAAAGCCAAAAAAATGAAAATCTTTGCAAAAAAGGGCAAAGAATTTTAGAAGAATTTTGTGCTTATGCAAAAGAACAAGGTGTAAAAGAATGCTTTAGTGTGCAAAGAGATGGAGACTTAGAAGAGGTTTTAAAAGAATATAATGATCAAATAAGATTAGCCATAGCAGGTTTAAAAGGCGGGGGTAAGAAAAATAAAATAGGTATTCATACAGAAGAATTAGTAAGAGCTTTAAATGTGCCTATTTTGCTTGTAAATTCTGCTTTTAAAGAGATTAAAAGTGTAATGATGGCTTATGATGGGAGTAATTTAGCTAAAAAGGCTATAGAACAAGCCATTAAAAGACCTATTTTTAAAGAAGCAAAGCGTTATGTAGTAAATGTTTCTAAAGATGAAAAATCTTCTTGTGAGTTATTAGCTCAAGTAAGTCAAATTTTTAAAGAAGCAAATTTAAATGTGCAAACTCAATATTTAAATGGAGAGATTACTCAAGCTTTATTTGATTTTGGTGAGCAAAATGATATAGATTTATTGATCATGGGAGCTTATTCACATCATTGGTTAAAAAGTATTTTATTTGGTAGTTTGACAAATGATATTTTAACTAAGGCTAAAAAACCTTTATTGCTGATTCGCTAACATTAATTTATTTTGATTAAAGATTATAAAATAAATACATGAAGAATTTTCATGTATTTATAAATTTAATAATAAAATAAAACTAATTGATATAAAGATTAACCATATAAAAAGAAAAAATGCCATTAAAAATGGTTTAAAACCCGCATTTTTTAAAACATTTTTATGGATATTTACTCCTAAAGCTACCATAGCCATAGAAAGCAAAAGTGTGTCTATAGTTTGTATGCTTGGTTTTATATAGTTAAGCGCAAAATCTGTATTTAATATTTCAAGTGAGCTAATACCGCATGCAAATAAAAACCACAAAGCAAAATAAGGAATATTTGCTTTAATGGAGATTTTTTCATTATTTTTACTTAGAAATTTCAATGAAAAAAGACTTAAGAAAATCAAAAAAGGCACTAGCATTAAAACACGCATCATTTTTTCTATGACAGCACCATCTCCTGCTTTTACAGCTTCACCTGCTGCAACAGCATGTGCAACTTCATGCAAGCTTGCTCCCATGAAATACCCCATTTGCTTTAAATTAAAAAAATCAAACCAATCTAAATTCCAAGCCAAAGGATATAAAAACATCCCTAAAGTTCCAAACACAACCACAGTGCAAACTGCTACGCCAACTTTAGCAGAGCCACCTTTAACAATGCTTTCACTAGCCATCACAGCAGCTGCTCCACAAATGCTTGAGCCACTACTTATAAGTATGCTTTCTTTAAGATCAAGTTTGAATAATTTTCCTAACAAAAGCCCTATAAAAAAGGTAGAAAATACCACTAAAAATGCTAGCAAAATCCCATTTAATCCAACTTTTTCTAAATCATTAAAAGTAATTCTAAAACCATAAAGTATAATTCCAAGTCTTAAAATTTCTTTTGTTGCTATGCTTAAAACTCCTGATTTTTTAAGTAAATTTGCATTTTGATGTGCTAAATTTCCTATTAAAGCTCCCAAAATCACGGCTATGATTAAAGCTGAAATTCTAAGATTTTTAAAAAAATTAAGCTCAGAAATAGCAAAAGCACAAAAAGCAAGAGTAAAAAGTAGTAAAAAAGCTTCAAATTTTCTATTTTTATATATATTTTTATGCATGAATTTTTCCTTTTTTTGTTTTTTGTAATCTTAATGATTTTTTTATGATAAGTAAAATTAATTTTATTTGATATAATGATTAAAAATATTTATCAAAAGAGTGCTTATGACTTTTAAACAAATAAAATATTTTCAAGCCTTGTGTAGAAATTTAAATTTAAGAGTTTGTGCTAAAGAATTAAATATAACTCAATCTGCTTTGTCTTTAGCTATATTTGAACTTGAAAAAAGTTTAAACACCAAGCTTTTTGATAGAAATGCTAAATTTTTAAGCTTAAATGAAAAAGGAAAGGTTTTTTTAAAACAAATTACTCCTTTGATTTTAGAATTTGAACGCATAGAAAAAGCAATGCAAGATGATCAAAGCTATGAAATAAGTATGAAAGTTAGTCAAAATGTAGGCACTTATTTACTAGGAACTTTTTTAGATCAAAAGGCGGAAAATATCAAGTTAAATTTGTCTTTGGATAATAGTCAAAATATCATCAAAGATATTTTAGATAAAGAAATCGATATAGGTTTAATTGAAGGTATTTGCAAAGATAAGGATATAAAAAAGATTAAAATTTGTGATGATGAGCTTATTGTGGTGAGTAAAAATGACTTCAAAAAAGAATTTTTCATAGATGAATTAAAGGATTTTAAATGGCTAAGTCGTGAGCAAGGTTCAGGTGCAAAAGAAGTGTTTTTAAATGCTTTACCTAAAGATGTAAAGCTTAATTTGGTTTATGAGTTAAACTCAACTGCTATGATAAAAGAGTTGACTAAAAAAGGTAAATTTTTAGCAGTTTTACCTAAATTTAGTGTTAAAGAAGAGCTCGAAGCTAAAAGTTTATTTGAAGTAAGATTAAAAAATTTTAAAATTTCAAGAGAGCTTTGCTTGATTTATCATAAAAATAAAGAACCAAGCAATAAATTTATAAATTTATGTGAGTTTTTAAAATTTTGCATTCAAAAAGATTTAGCTTAATTCTTGAATACATTTTTTAAAAAGCTCTCCTCTTTCTTCATAAGACTTAAACTGATCTAAGCTTGCACAAGCAGGGCTTAGTAGGGCTACTTCATCATTAGTTAAGTTTTGATTGATTTTTTCTACCGCTTTAGGTAAAAACTCACAAAAATGTGCTTTTAAATTAGCATTTTTAGCATAATCAAGTATTTTATTGGTGCTTTTTCCTATGGCATAAAGCTCTATATCAAGCTCTTTCATAAAAACAAATAAAGCGCTTAAATCCACTCCCTTGTCATCCCCACCTATGATAAGATGAATTTTTTTATCCTTATAGCGTTTAAGAGCAGCTAAACTAGCATCAAGATTAGTTGCTTTAGTATCATTTACCCAAAGTCTATTTTTATGATCAAATATTTCTTCAAGTTTGTTTTTTTCTATCTTAAACTCGTTTAAAAGCTCATAAGAGCAACGATCTAGTATGATTTTTTCTATACTTAAGGCAATAAGAGCATCAAGCAAAAATGGGGTTTTAAAATGAATTTTTTCTAAATCAATTTGCATTTTTTTAGCTAAATCTTGCTCATCTTCATAGCTTATAACATAAGCATGAGTTGGATAAGCCTCGTATTTTTTAGGTAAAATTACCACATCATTTTCATTCATTCTTTCAAGCACACTAAGCTTGGCTTGCTCATAATTTTCAAAGCTTTTATGCCAAGAAAGATGATCAGGTGTGATAGGTAAAAGTGCATAAATTTCAGGTTTAGCTACTTTGGTGTAAAAAAGCGAAAAAGATGAGCTTTCTAAAATCCATAATTTAGCACTAATATCCATTTGTGCTAAAGGAGTTCCTATGTTTGCTCCCATTTGTGCATTGATATGTTTTAAAAGATGATGAGTCATTTGGGTAGTGGTGGTTTTGCCATTTGTTCCGCTTATCCAAACACTTTTTGGCATGCCATCATAAAAAAAATCATATTCGCTACTTAAATTTCTTGCTTGCTGTATGAGAAGATGATCATTTGGAAAGCCAGGACTTGGAATTTCTAAGTCACTTTTTAAAGGATCAAATTCACAAGGCGGTAAAAGTGTATTGTTAAATTCATCTTTACTTATACTTGCAAAATGATCATCATAAATATCGCAATTTCCAAAACGCTGTGCAAAAGCTTTAGTTGTTTTTCCGTATCCAAAAAGTGAAATTTTCATTATCTTAACTTTATACTAATTAATGCAATAATATTTGCAAGTAAGGCTATCATCCAAAAACGCACAATGATTTTATTTTCCACCCAGCCTATTTTTTCAAAATGATGATGAATGGGTGCCATTTTAAATACTCTTTTGTTAAAGATTTTAAAACTTCCTACTTGTAAAATCACTGAAATAGTTTCTAAAACAAATACAAAGCCTATAAGCAAAAGTAAAATTTCATTTTTACTTACTATACCAAGATAGCCTAAAAACGCCCCTATGCTTAAACTCCCACTATCTCCCATAAAAACTTGTGCAGGATAGCAGTTATACCACAAAAATCCCATAAGTGCACCAACTAAAGCCGCACTTATTACCACAAGTTCTCCTAGACCTTGAATTTTAGGTAAGAATAAATAAGAACTATAAATAGCATTTCCACTTAAATACAAAAAAGCACCAAGACTTAAAAGAGAAAATATAGAAGGCACGGTTGCAAGACCATCAAGCCCATCGGTTAAATTTACAGCATTAGAGCTTGATATAATAACTAAAATCCATAAAAACAACATAAACATACCACCATCAAAAATAGCATGTTTGTAAAAAGGTAAATAAAATTCAGTATTTATATCAAATAAATATAATAATCCAACACAAATAAAAGCAGCGCTAAATTGTCCTAGAAGTTTCATTTTTGGGCTTAATCCTGCGTGATTGTCTTTTTTTAAAATTTTCCCCAAATCATCAACTAAGCCTATAGTGCAAAATAATACTAAACATAATAATCCAACGATTACAAAACTATTATTTAAATCAGCACTTAAAACACTTGCTATGATAGTAGCAAAGATAAAAACAAGCCCACCCATAGTAGGGGTATGAGATTTAGCTTGGTGTGATTGTGGAGCGTATTCATAAATAGGTTGATTTGCTTTTTTATTTTGAGCCCATTTGATAAATTTTGGCATTAAATACAAACTCAAAAATAAAGCAATAAAAAATGCAAAACCAGCACGCACGCTAATATAAGAAAAAAACATATAATTTGTATATTCTGTAAGATAAAGCAAAATTTTAACCTTGTATTTGTTTTTTAAAAGCATAATTTTAGTAAAATCACATAAATAAATTATAAAAAAGAGTAAAAAATGAGTCAAAAATGTATTTTGATAATCACAGATGGTATAGGACATAATACAAATTCAAACTATAATGCTTTTTTTCATGCTAAAAAGCCAACTTATGATAAGCTTTTTGAAAATACCCCTAATGTTTTGATAAAAACAAGTGGCTTGGCAGTTGGCTTACCTGAAGGTCAAATGGGTAATAGCGAAGTAGGGCATATGTGTATAGGTAGTGGACGCATAATCTATCAAAATTTAGTCAAGATAAATAAAGCCATAGAAAATGACACTTTAAAAGACAATAAGGCTTTAAAAGAATTGTTGCAAAAATGCAAAAGAGCGCATATTATAGGGCTTTATAGTGATGGCGGGGTGCATTCTATGCATACACATTTTAATGCACTTTTAAAAATTTGTAAGCAAGAAAATAAAGAAGTTTTTGCACATGCAATTAGTGATGGTAGGGATTGTCCTCCAAATTCGGGTTTAGAATTTATAAAATCTTTACAGGAATTTTGCGAAAAAGAAAGGGTTAATTTTGCTTCTTTATCGGGAAGATTTTATGCTATGGATAGAGATAAGCGCTATGATAGGGTTAAGTCTTATTATGATGCTTTATTTGCTAAGGCACCAAAGTGTGATGATTTTGTGCATTTTATACAAAAAAGTTATGATGAAAATATCACAGATGAGTTTTTAACCCCAGTTATTAGTCAAAACTTTGATGGAATTAAGGCTGAAGATGGTGTGATTTTTATCAATTTTAGAAATGATAGAATGCGTCAATTAGTCGCTTCTTTAACCCAAGAAAGTTTTAATGAATTTTCAAAAGAAGTGCTTATAAAAAATGCCATTACTATGAGTTTGTATGATGAGAGTTTTAAACTGCCTGTGATGTTTGAAAAAGAAGAATTAAATAATACTTTAGCTTCTGTGATAGCTAATGCAAATTTAAGCCAACTTCACACAGCTGAGACAGAAAAATATGCTCATGTAACCTTTTTCTTTAATGGGGGGAAAGAAGAATTAGAATGCAATGAAACAAGAGTTTTAATTCCAAGTCCTAAAGTAAAAACATATGATGAAAAACCTCAAATGAGTGCTAAAGAAGTCACAGATGAGGTGCTTAAGGGTATAGAAAGTGGTATGGATTTTATCATAGTAAATTTTGCAAATGGTGATATGGTGGGGCATACGGGTGATTTTGAAGCTGCGATTAGTGCGGTTGAATGTGTAGATGAGTGCTTGGGTAGGGTTATTGCCAAAGCAAGGGAACATGATTATGCTTTTATTATTACTTCAGATCATGGAAATTGTGAAGCGATGAGGGATGAAAATGAAAATATGCTTACTAACCACACAACCTTTGATGTTTTTGCCTTTGTAGAAGCTAAAGGAGTAGAAAAGCTTAAAGAAGGCATGGGGCTTAGTAATATAGCACCAAGCGTGCTTAAAATTTTAAACTTACCTATTCCAAAAGAAATGGATGAGGCTTTATTTTAATTTAAAGGAGAACAATGAAATTTAGTGGAAAAAATGTTTTAATAACAGGTGCAAGTAAAGGTATAGGTGCAGCAATAGCCAAAGAATTAGCAAGTTATGGCTTAAAAGTTTGGATTAATTATAGAAGTAAGTCTGAACTTGCTGATGCACTAAAAGAAGAGATAGAAAAAAGTGGTGGTTGTGCGGCTGTGATTAAATTTGATGCAAGTGTTGAAGAAGAATTTACAAGCGCTATTGCAACTATAGTAGAAAGTGATGGTGAGCTTAGTTATTTAGTTAATAATGCAGGTATTACTAATGATAAATTAGCACTTAGAATGAGTATGGATGATTTTTCTTCAGTGATTAATGCTAATTTAAATTCAAGTTTTTTAGGTTGTAGAGAGGCATTAAAAACTATGAGTAAAAAGCGTTTTGGTGCGGTTGTAAATATTGCTTCTATAGTTGGAGAAATGGGAAATGCAGGCCAAACTAATTATAGTGCTAGTAAAGGCGGTATGATAGCTCTAACAAAATCTTTTGCTAAAGAAGGTGCAGCAAGAAATATAAGATATAACTGCATTACCCCGGGTTTTATAAAAAGTGATATGACTGAAGTTTTAAGTGATGAAATAAAACAAAATTATATTAATAATATCCCTTTGAAGCGTTTTGCAGATGCAAGCGAAGTAGCTCAAGCTGTGGCGTTTTTATTAAGTGATCATTCTT
The DNA here is from genome assembly GCF_025771865.1 of Campylobacter sp. IFREMER_LSEM_CL2090. Classification (NCBI taxonomy): domain Bacteria; kingdom Pseudomonadati; phylum Campylobacterota; class Epsilonproteobacteria; order Campylobacterales; family Campylobacteraceae; genus Campylobacter; species Campylobacter sp. IFREMER_LSEM_CL2090. The sequence continues at coordinate 26,685 of NZ_JAKMRA010000005.1, read as the reverse complement.
CTTATATCACAGGAGAAATTTTAAAAGTCAATGGCGGGCTTTATATGTAAGCAAGGTTTTAACCTTGCTTAGTTTCTATAGCTACTACTGCTATAGCAAAACCCCCATCATGCGCTACGCTTACACTTGCTGATTTAATTTTGAACTCTTGCATGACTTTTTGAGAAAAACTAATGTGTGGAGCATTTTTGTCATCTTTAGAGATGATGATGTCAAAAAAAGAACATTCTTTAGAAATTCCAACCCCCAAAGCCTTAGAGGCAGCTTCTTTAATAGCCCAAAATCCGGCTAGAGTGTTGGTATTTTTTATATAACTTTGCTCTTTCTTGGACAAAAATTTATCCAAGAAAAGTGTTTTATGTCTTTCATAAATTTTTTCTATGCGAGAGCATACGACTATGTCACAGCCTATCATTAAGATACTACAAAGTCGGTAAAATAAATATTTTTGATAAAACCATCAGTTAAAACTTCATTGATCTTACCGGTTAATTCATCTTTTAATCTTTCTTTACCCTTTGTAGTGCTTACTTCTTCAAAGGTTTTTGATGTTAAAGTTCTAATGATAATATCTCTAATAATAGCAACTTTTTTATCAAGTTCAGGAGTTAAGGTTTCAACATTTTGTTCAAGTTGAATGGTGCATTTTACATATCTTGATCCACCATCGCTTAATAAATTTAGCGTAAAAGGTGCTAAAGGATACATCACGCCAATATTTGCATAATCACTCCCTCTAGCTGCTACTGCATTTGTTTTTTTAGGAGCTTGTGCAACTTGTGCGCTTTCTTCAGTTTGCGGGGTAGGATTTTCTTCAGAGCCGCCACTAAACATTAGATAAGCAATTGCTCCTACAATAACAAGTAAAAATACAAATAAAAATACAACGATAATGATTACTAAAGTATTCCCGCCTTTTTTCTTTGATTCACCTTGTTCATCCATCATATCATCAGCCATATTTTTCCTTTTATAAAATTTTAAAATGTTATTGTATCAAAAATTATATTTTTTTTAAATTATGATTATTTAATCTTTTGTAAATGTCTATAAACACTAGGTTCTGAAATATTTAAAAGCTCCGCAACTTTAGGAATAACACCTTTTACATTAAATACGCCTTTTTCATATAAGCTAGCTATCATTTTTTGTTTTTCCTTTGGTTTTAAACTTTTATTTTTAAAACTTTCAATATCTATCCCCGTAATATCTTCAACGATTTCTTCTAAATCAAGTTTTATGTATTCTTTATTTTCTTGTTCAGGACTTTCATAAGAATTATCATAAATATTTCCAAGATTTAAAATTTCATCAGAGATTTTTTTAAATGCTGAAGTATCATGATTAATACAAAGCAAACCTTCAAGTTTTTCATCTTTTTTAATAAAAAAAGTAGAGCCTGACATTACTTGTGAGCTTTTAGCTGAAGTTTTATAATGTGTTATATAATCACGCTCTAAATAGATTTTGTTTTTAATCATTTCAATAGCAAAGCCTGTTAGAGGTGAATTTATAGTTCTTTTGCTAATATGATTATTAGCTATTTCTGCTATATTAGTACCATCTTCACTTACATCATGCAAAACTATTTCATAATTTCTTCCCAAAGCATCAGCAAGAAATTTCACTAATTTAATATAGTAAGTTCTTGTTTCTTTATCCATTAAACTCTCCTTGTTTTATTAATTTTGTAGTAAAAATATTTAAAATAAGAGCACTTATTCTTATTTTTCAACAATTTTAATACAAAATAAAAATAATTATGCTTAAAAAAAGATTATTTTTTCAAAAATAATAATTTTTATTGTTTAATTTTATTTTAATAATATAGGGATATAATTTATCAAATAATAAAAATTATTATTTATAAAAAGGAGAAAAGATGAAAAAACTAACCAATGATTTCGGAAATATCATAGCCGATAATCAAAATTCATTAAGCGCAGGTGCTAAGGGTCCACTTTTAATGCAAGATTATATTTTGTTAGAAAAACTTGCCCATCAAAATAGAGAAAGAATTCCAGAAAGAACTGTTCATGCAAAAGGGAGCGGTGCTTATGGGGAGCTTAAAATCACTAAAGATATTTCTCAATACACCAAGGCAAAAGTTTTACAGCTTGGAGAAAATACACCTTTATTTATAAGATTTTCAACCGTTGCAGGCGAAGCAGGTGCAGCTGATGCAGAAAGAGATGTAAGAGGTTTTGCTATTAAATTTTATACTAAAGAAGGAAATTGGGATTTAGTAGGTAATAATACTCCGACATTTTTTATAAGAGATGCATATAAATTTCCTGATTTTATCCACACTCAAAAAAGAGATCCAAGAAATCATTTAAGAAGCAATAATGCTGCATGGGATTTTTGGAGTCTTTGTCCTGAAAGCTTACATCAAGTTACTATTTTAATGAGTGATAGAGGTATTCCTGCAAGCTATCGTCATATGCATGGTTTTGGAAGTCACACTTATAGTTTGATTAATGATAAAAACGAAAGATTTTGGGTGAAATTTCATTTTAAAACAAGGCAAGGTATTAAAAATTTAACCAACGAAGAAGCGGCAAATTTAATAGCAAATGATAGAGAAAGTCATCAAAGAGATTTATATGAAGCCATTGAAAAAGGAGATTTTCCAAAATGGACTTTCCAAATTCAAGCTTTAAAAGAAGATGAAGCAGAAAAATTAGGTTTTAATCCTTTTGATTTAACTAAAGTTTGGCCACATAGTATTGTGCCTTTAATTGAAGTAGGCGAATTAGTACTTAATAAAAATGTACAAAATTACTTTAATGAAGTAGAACAAGCTGCATTTAGTCCAAGCAATATTGTTCCTGGTATTAGTTTTAGTCCTGATAAAATGCTGCAAGCTAGAATTTTTTCTTATCCTGACGCACACAGATACCGCATAGGGACAAATTATCATTTATTACCAGTTAATCGTGCAAAAAGTGAAGTAAATACTTATAATGTAGCAGGTGCTATGAATTTTGACACTTATAAAAATGGTCTTGCTTATTATGAACCAAATAGTTATGATGATAGTCCAAAAGAAGATAAAAATTACCTAGAGCCTGACTTAGCACTTGAAGGTAATGCGCAAAGATATGCTCCACTTGATAATGATTTTTACACCCAACCAAGAGCCTTGTTTGATATAATGAATCAAGATCAAAAAGAGCAATTATTTAAAAATATCGCTGCTTCTATGAGTGGGGTTGATGAAAAAATTATTGCTAGAGCATTAAGTCATTTTGAAAAAATTTCAAGTGAATATGCAAATGGCGTTAAAAAAGCTTTGAAAATGTAATTTTTACTTGCCACTTTAAAAGTGGCAAACTAAAGATTATAAAGGAAAAATATGTTTAATAATGAAGAAGAAAAAAGAATTCAAGAGCTTTGCACTATGGCTTTTGATTACGCAAGACAAAATGATTTACAAAATTTAAAGACTATGATAGAAGCGGGTTTGAGTGTGAATTTAAAAAATCATAAAGGCGATAGTCTTTTAATGCTTGCAAGTTATCATAATGCTTATGAATGTGCTAAGTTTTTACTAGAAAATAATGCTAGGGTAGATGAGAAAAATGATAGAGGACAAACTCCATTAGCAGGGGTGTGTTTTAAAGGATATTTACCTATGTGTAAGCTTTTGGTAGAACATGGAGCAAATATTGATGAAAACAATGGTCTTGGTATGACACCTTTTACTTTTGCGTTGATGTTTGGGCATAGAGATATAGTAGAGTTTTTAACAAAGCATTCTAAAAAAAGTTTTCTTAAAAAAATAGCTTTTAGTGTATTAAAAATTTTCAAAAAATAGTTAATAATTTATAATATATTAAAAATATATTTTATTTATTTAAAATTATCAAAAAATTCTATTATTAAATTATAAATTTTTAAAATTTTTTATTATAGAAATAAAAAATTTAAGCTAAATTAAAATAAATTCAAATAAAATTACCCCTAATTTTTTAATGAAAGGATAACAAATGTCTAACAAAACAGAAAAATTATGGGGTGGGCGTTTTGATTTACCTACAAATAAATTAGTTGAAGAATATACTGCTTCACTACCAGTTGAGCCAAGACTTGCTCCTTTTGATATACAAGGTAGTATAATTCACTGCACCATGCTTGCAAAACAAGGTATTATAAAAGAAGATGAAGCAAAAACTATCATTAAGGGCTTAGAACAAGTTAGAGAAGAAATTCAAAATGGTACTTTTGTGTTTGATATAGCTGATGAGGATATTCATATGGCTGTAGAAAAAAGAATGACACAAATCGTAGGTCCAGTAGGTGGAAAACTTCACACCGCAAGAAGTAGAAATGACCAAACTACTCTTGATTCAAAAATTCATATGAGAGCAGTTATTAAAGAAGTATTAACTCAAATTACTACTTTGCAAGAAGAAATCGTCCATCAAGCTCAAAAAAATATCAAAGCTATTATGCCAGGTTATACGCATTTGCAAACGGGCCAGCCAGTGCTTTTTTCACATTGGATTATGGCGTATTTTTGGATGTTAAGTAGGGATTATTCTCGTTTTGAGGATTTATATAAAAGAATGAATGAGTGTCCTTTGGGAGCAGCTGCACTTGGCGGAACTACATTTAATATAGACAGACATTTTTGTGCCAAAGAACTAGGCTTTACTAAACCAACAGAAAATAGCATTGATAGTGTAAGTGATAGAGACCACATGGTTGAATTTACTGCTATTGCTGCAATGTGTTTCATGCACCTTAGTCGTTTTTGTGAAGAGCTTATACTTTTTTCAAGTCAAGATTTTAAATTTATAGAATTAAGTGATGATTTTTGTACAGGTTCAAGCATAATGCCTCAAAAGAAAAATCCTGATGTAGCCGAAAAAATGCGTGGTAAGACAGGTAGAATGTATGGTAATGTTATGGCAATGCTAACTATTATGAAAGGTATTCCATTGGCTTATAATACTGATATGAGTGAAGATAAGGCTCAAGTTTATGATTCTATGGATACTTTAATGGCAAGTTTAAAAATTATAACTCCTATGATAGAAAAAATGCAAGTAAATACTAATAATACAAGAGCAGCAGCTGCAAAAGGATTTTCAAATGCCACAGATATGGCTGATTATTTAGTAAGAAAAAATATACCATTTAGAGAAGCTCATAGTATAGTTGGTGGTACTGTGAATTATTGTATTAAACACGGAAAAATGCTTGAAGAGCTTAGCATGGAAGAATTCCATCAATTTAATGAAAATATCCAAGAAGATATTTATGAAGCAATTGCTTTAGAAACTTGTATAGACGCAAGACTTTCTTATGGCGGTACAGGAACTAAAGTTGTATTAGAGCAAATTGAACATGCAAAAGAATTGTTGGATAAATGTAAAAAATAAACAATAAGGGCGAAGATTAGATGGATATTATTTTTATACTTCAACTTTTTATTATTTTTTCTATGATAGCCATAGGTGGTAGATATGGTGGTATAGGACTTGGGGTTGCAGGTGGGTTTGGTATGTGTATTTTGGTGTTGGTTTTTGGTATGCAACCAGCTTCACTTCCTGTGAGTGTTGTGTTTATTATACTTGCTGTGATTACTTGCGTGAGTGTTTTGCAAAGCGCAGGCGGGCTTGATTTGCTAGTAAAAATAGCTGAAAAAGCATTAAAGAAAAAACCTCAAGCTATTGTTTTTATGGGCCCATTAATCACATCCACATTTACAATATTTTGTGGTACTACTTATGTAGCTTTTTCTATTTATCCAGTGATTGCTGAAGTAGCTGCTCAAGCTAAAATTCGTCCTGAAAGACCACTTTCAGTTTCAGTTATAGCAGCAGGTATTGCAGTGGTAGCTTCTCCTATGAGTGCAGCCACTGCAGGTATGGTAGCCATTTTAGCCATTAGCGGTGTAGGACTTGTTCAAATATTAGCTGTGGTAATGCCAGCATTTTTAATTGGTGTTATATGTGCTTGTTTGAGCGTTTTTAAAAGAGGAAAAGAGCTTGAGCAAGATGAGGAATTTCAAAGAAGAGTAAGAGCAGGGGAATATCAGTTTTTAACTCAAGATAAACAAGAAGATAAACAAGAAACAGATCCTAAAGTAAAAAGAGCTTTATTAATATTTGCTTTGGGGATTTTAACCATTATTTTCTTTGGGACTTTTACAAATTTGTTACCTCACTATGAGCTTGCAAATGGTAAAATAGAAAGACTTTCTACCCCAAATTTAATTCAAATGATCATGCTTGCAACAGCTTGTTTAATTATGCTTTTTGCTAAAGTTCCTGCTAATAAACTTGGTGAAGCTTCTGTATTTAAATCAGGACTTATAGGCGTTGTAGGGGTTTTTGGTATAGCTTGGATGACAGGGACATTTTTTGAAGCTTACAAGCCTTTATTTAGTGATTCTTTATCACATATTGTAGAAGATTATCCATATTTATTTGGCGTGGCTTTATTTGCCTTTTCTATGGTGATTTTTTCTCCAGCTGCAACAGTAGCTGCTTTGATGCCCTTGGGTGTGAGTTTGGGAATTCCTCCTCAAATTCTTATCGTGCTTTATCCTTGCGTGAGTGGAGATTTTATAGTTCCAGGAGCTAATCAAATAGCTTGTGTGGCTTTTGATAGAACAGGCACAACAAAAATAGGAAAATTTGTGATCAATCACTCTTATTTAAGACCAGGTTTTGCTTTAATCATTGGTGCTGTTGTGAGTGCTTATTTTATATCGCAAATAGTTTTTAGCTATTAAAGGCTATTTTTAAATTTTTGCAAATATCTGTAGACGCTAGGTTCTGATATATTAAGTGACTTAGCAACTATAGGTATACTTCCTTTTATATTAAAAATTCCCTTTGAATGAAGCTTTTTAATAATCTCATCTTTTTGTTCAGTGCTTAAGCTATATCCTGAATTTAAATATTTTAAGTCTATGTTTTCAGCTAGAATATCTTCTATAGAATGACTAAGTGTTTCTATATTACTCACATTGTGTAAATTTACATTGTTTTGATTGTGAATATCTAATAAATCACTAAAATCATTAATTTTTTCTAGTTCTATGATTTTACTAATAGCATTTCTAAGTTCTGTGGTGTCGTGATTTATACATAAAATTCCTACAATTTTATTTTGGTTTTTTATAAAAAAGGTTGATCCGGTAACGATCTTAGACTTTCCAACCTTTGCTTTGTAATCACATAAAAAATCTTTATTTAAATACTCTTTTTCTTGTACAAGCTCACTCGCAAAAGAGGTTAATGGAGAATTGATTGTCCTTCCGCTAATATGATTATTTGCAATGGCTGCTATATATGAACCCTCAGGTGAAATCACATGAAAAACTATTTCATACTGATCTCCAAGAACTTGCCCTAAAAATTGAGTGAGTTTGATAAATAATTCTTTTTGTTGTTCATCCATGATCTAGACCTTTTTGTTGTTTTTTGTTATTTTACAAAATATTTTCATCAAAGTTGTTAATATTTACAACAATAAAAAAAATTATTATTATGATAAAAAAATATTGACAATTTATTATTATGATGATAATATTATATTATGATTTCATTTAAACACAAGGAGTATACATGGCAAATTATCCAAAGGCTATAGGACCATATTCAGCTTATAGAGAAGCTAATGGTTTGTTATTTATTTCAGGACAACTTCCTATTAATCCACAAAGTGGAAACATAGAAAGTGAAGATGTAAAAGAACAAACAAGACAATCATTGTTAAATATCAAGGCTATATTAGAAGAAAATAATCTTTATTTTAATAATGTAGTTAAAACGACTTGCTTTTTGGCAAATATTGATGATTTTTTGGCTTTCAATGAGGTTTATTCTGAATTTTTCGCAGCTCCATATCCTGCAAGAAGTGCTTTTGCGGTAAAAGATCTTCCTAAAGGAGCAAAAGTGGAGATAGAGGTTATTGCTCATAAAGGATAGAGCATGTTGGGTTTATTTTTTGCAGGATGTTCTGTATTTTTACTTGTTTTTATGCTCTATAAAAAAATCAACGCCCACATGGCGTTGCTTTTAAGTGGTTTATTCTTGTTAGCTTTAGCAGGAATTTTTGGACTTTCTCCAATTATTAATGAAAAACAATCTTTACATTTAGGTCTTTTTGATATTTTTCAAGTAGTAAATACTAAAATGTCAAGTACTCTAGCAGGTCTTGGACTTACTTTAATGTGTATAGCAGGATTTTCTGCTTATATGGATCATGTAGGTGCAAGTTATGCTTTATTTAAAGTATTTGAAAGACCTTTAAAAGCTGTGAAATCACCTTATGTTTTATTGTTGGTTTCATATTTTGTGATCCAGTTTTTAGTGCTTTTTATACCTTCACATGCAGGTTTAGCACTTTTGCTTATGGTTACAATGTACCCTATTTTAGTGCGCTCAGGTGTTTCTAAGCTTTCTGCGCTTTCGATTATTGCTATTTGCCAATACATTGACCATGGCCCAGGAAGTGGTAATGTAATTTTAGCTGCAAAAACAGCTGAAATTGATCCTGCGGTATATTTTGTGCATTATCAGCTTCCTACAACTGTGCCTATTATCATAGCAGTGGGTATTGCGATTTATTTTTGCTCAAAATATTTTGATAAAAAAGAAAATTTCATATTTAACCGTGATGATGTTGAAAAAGAATTAGCAGAACATGATGGCAAAAGTGAAGAGCTTAAAAAGCCACCTAGAATTTATGCGATTTTACCTATTATACCTTTAGTGTTAATTTTGGGCTTTAGTAGTGTTTTAGATAGCATTATGGTGTTAATGGGATTTACTACCATGGAAGAAGTTAAAGCAGCTTCATCTACTGCAATTAGAATGAATGTGCCAGTTGCTATGATGATTTCGACTTTTATAGCAATTATTTTTGAAATCATTCGTTATAAAAGTTTAATTGATACTTTAAATTCTATCATGGTATTTTTCAAAGGTATGGGGCATTTGTTTGTGATCACAGTTTCTTTGATCGTTTGTGGCCAAGTTTTTGCAAGTGGCCTTTTATCGGTTGGTTTTGTAGATACTTTAATAGACTTTGCAAAAGATGCAGGTTTTGGAGTGCTTGCTATCATCATAGCAGTTTCTATTTTACTTGCTGTGTGCGCATTTTTAATGGGTTCAGGAAATGCAGCATTTTTTTCTTTTGCACCACTCATTCCAAATATAGCAAAATCTTTTGGAGTTGAAACTATAACTATGATAGCACCTATCCAAATCATGACAGGTTTTGGTAGATGTGTTTCACCTATTGCACCAGCTATTTTGGCAATTTCAGCTATGGCTAAAGTAAATCCATTACAAGTTGTAAAAAGAACAGCTATTCCTATGCTTGTAGCTGCTATTGTTAATGTGATTATGACTTATGTTTATTTGTAAAAAGGACTTAAAATGAATAATAAAACTAAATTAATCCACCTAGGAAGAGGCGATCAAAACGCTGAAGCAAGATCAGTTAATCCAACCTTAATGCGTGCATCAACCATACTTTTTAAAGATCATGCTACTTGGCAAAAATACCGCGAGCTAAGAAAAAATGAGCGTGTTTTAAGTTATGGTGCTAGAGGAACAGCTACAAATTTTGAACTTGAAAAACTTATTTGTGAGCTTGAGGGTGGTTATAGAGCACAACTTTTCCCAACAGGGCTTGCAGCATTAGCTATGGTGCTTTTAAATTATGCTAGTAAAGATGCTCATTTTTTAATCACTGATGCTATTTATGGACCTGTTAGAACAATTTGTGATTTATTTTTAACTAAAATGGGCGTAGAAATTGACTTTCTAAAAGCTGATGCTTCTGATGTAGAGGAAAAAATCAAACCAAATACAAAATTAATCCTTTGTGAAAGTCCAGGTTCTATACTTTATGAAATCATAGACTTACCAAAACTTTGCGAAATTGCGCACAAACATAACATACCAGTAGCGATTGATAATACTTATTCAAGTGGGTATTTTTTAAACCCGCTTGAGCTTGGAGTGGATATTTCAGTAATTGCAGCGACTAAGTACTTAAGTGGGCATTCAGATGTTACTATGGGTATAGTGGTAATTAATGAAAAAGAATGGAAAAATTTTGACAAATTGCCAGAAGCTTTAGGATTTACTACAAGTCCTGATGATGCTTATTTAGTGCTTCGTGGTATGAGAACTTTAGATGTAAGAATGAAAGCACATGAAAAAAGTGCAGATGAGGTGGTAGAGTTTTTACAAAGTAGAAAAGAAGTTAAAACAATTTTTTATCCAAAATTAAAAACTCATCCAAACCATGAAGTTTTTATGCGCGATCATAAAGGTGCTAATGGTATGGTAACGATTGAATTTGCAGATGGCATTTCTAAAGAACAAGCTATCGAGTTTGTAGATAATTTAGAGTATTTTTCAATCGGTGCAAGCTGGGGTGGATATGAGAGTTTAGCTACTGTTACTACTCCACCAAGAACTGCAACAGATTGGAGTGCTAGAGGGCCTTTTGTGAGATTTCATATAGGTCTTGAAGATAGTAAGGATTTGATTGCTGATTTAAAACAAGCATTTGAAAAAATAAATTTTAAAGGATAAAACATGGGTGTGAGTGTATTTGATATGAGGTTGCTTCAAGATTCTTGGAGCACTCCTGCAATGAGAGCTATTTTTAGTGAAGAAAATAGAATTCAAAAATGGCTTGATGTAGAAGCTGCCTTGGCAAAAGCTCAAGCAAAACTTGGCATTATCCCTAATGAAGCAGCTATAGAAATAGCTAAAAAAGCGCATTATAAATTTATGGATATGGATTTTATTTTTGCTGAGTTTAAAAAGACTAAACACCCTTTAGTGCCTACTGTTAGAGGTTTGGAAAAAGCTTGCGAAAATGGTCTTGGCGAATATGTGCATTTTGGTGTAACAACACAAGATATCATTGACACAGGCATAGTTTTACAATTTAAAGAAGCTATGGCTTTAATCAAACAAGATTTAAAAGATATAGCTAAAAATTTAGCAAAAATCGCAAAAGAGCATAAGAACACTGCAATGATGGGAAGAACCTTAGCTTTACAAGCTTTACCTATAACTTTTGGACACAAAGTTGCAATTTGGCTAAGTGAGCTTAATCGTCACTATGAAAGAATTATCGAACTTGAAAAAAGATTATATGTAGGATTAATCGTAGGTGCAGTGGGAACTAAAGCAAGCTTAAGTGACAAGGCTAATGAAGTAGAAAAACTTACTTTAGAAAGTTTAGGTTTAGAGGTTCCTGACATCTCATGGCAACCAGCAAGAGATCGTTTTATTGAGCTTGGTTATGTTTTAGGTAATATCAACGCAACCTTTAACAAAATTGCACATCAACTTTTAATCTTAGCTCATAATGAAATCGATGAAATTGCTGAGCCTTTTGGAAAAGGTCAAGTAGGAAGTTCTACTATGCCTCATAAAAGAAATCCCGCAGTAAGTGAAAACGCAGTGACTGTAAGTAATGCCCTAAGAGCTAATATTGCAATTTTAAGCGATATAGAAAGACATGAGCATGAAAGAGATGGTCAAGTTTGGAAAATGGAATGGAAGCTTTTACCAGAAGCATTTTTAATGCTTTCAGTGGTATTAGCAAATATGAAATTTGTCTTTGATGATTTAGAAGTTAAAAAAGACAAAATGTTAAAAAATCTTGATACGCTTAATGGCTTTGTGTTAGCAGAACGTGTAATGTTTGCTTTGAGTGATCATTATGGTAAGCAACATGCACATGAAATTGTTTATGAAAATGCTATGAGAGGTATAGAAAATCATAAAACTTTTAAAGTTGTTTTACTTGAAGATGAGCGTGTAAGTAAGGTTTTAAGTGAAAAAGACATTGATGTTTTAATGGATGCTACAACTTATGTAGGTTATGCACCAAAATTAGTTGATGAGTTCTTAGAAAAAATCGCTAATGCACAAATTCTAAAGTAGGAAAAAATGTATTTAAGTGAAAAACTAGCCGAATTTATCGTAAATTTAGACTATGAAGCTATTCCTAGTGAAGTAAAACAAAGAGCAAAAGAGCTTATGCTTGATGCACTAGGAACAGCCCTAGCTGCTAAAAATGAAGCTTGTGTTTTAAATGCAACTAAGGCTTTTGAAGCTTTAAGCGTAAATCCTAGTGAAAAAATTTGGAGTGGGGATAAAAAGCTTGATGTAATTTATGCTGCGATGGTAAATGCTATTGCAGCGCATGCCCTTGATTTTGATGATACTCATACTGAAGCTATTTTGCACGCTAGTGCTATTTTAACTCCACTTTGTTTAACTTATGGATTTAGCGTAAGTAAGGATGGAAAAAAAGTTTTAAAAGCCTTTATTGTTGGTTGGGAAATTGCTGCTAGAGTGGGTATAGCAAGCAAAGGAAATTTTCATAAGCGTGGCTTTCATACTACAGCTATAGCAGGAATTTTTGGTAGTGTGGCTGCAAGTTGTGTTTTACTTGGTTTAAACAAAGAACAAATCATCAATGCATTAGGTTTAGCAGGAAGTTTTGCAAGTGGGGTAAATGAGTTTTTATCTAATGGATCTAATTCTAAAGTTTTACACATAGCTAATGCTTTGAAAAATGGAATTTTGGTAGCAAATTGCGCAAAAGCTAATATGAGTGGTCCTTTGAGTATATTTGAAGGAAGGGATAATGTCTTTAGAACTTTTGGCTTAGAAGATGAATGTGATAAAAATGAACTTTGTAAGGGGTTGAATGAAATTTGGCAAGTAATGCAAGTTTCGTTAAAACCTTATCCAAGTTGTCATTTTGCACATGGGCTTATTGATTGTGCTATGAGTTTAAGAAATGATGGCTTAAAAGCACAAGATATCAAAAGTTTGCATTGCTTTGTAGATGAAGTGCCAATTTCATTTATTTGTGATCCAATAGAAGCAAAATACACTCCACAAAGTGCTTATGCGGCCAAATTTTCCATGCCTTTTTTAATGGCTTTAGCGTTTTTTGATGGCAAAATTACTTTAAAATCTTATGAAAATTTAAATAGAGCTGAGCTAATAGAATTTGCTAAAAAAATTAGCTATGAGAAGAAAAAATCTAGCGGTTTCCCTAAATACTTTCCAGGACATTTAGAAGCTGTTTTAAATGATGGAAGGGTAATTAAAAAAGATGTGTTTATAAATAAAGGAAATTTTGATAATCCTTTAAGTTTTGATGAATTAAAAGATAAATTTCTTTCTAATGCTAGCATAGCACTTTCTTTAGAAAAGGCTGAGGAATTAGTCAAAAAGCTTCAAAATTTAGAAAATCTAAATGATTTTGATTTCTAGCAATCTCAAAAAATGAGATTGCTTATTATTTTAAAAAATAAATAATTGAATTTTTTATATAATGTCTTATCTTAGTTTTTGTAAGGAAAAACATGACTTTAGATACATTAAAAGACAATGAAGAAGCCTTTATAGTAAGCTTTGAAGCAGATAAACAACTCCAAGCAAGACTTTTTAGTTTTGGTTTTGCAAAAAACAAAAAAGTTAAAAAAATTCGCTCTTCTATAGCAAATTCTACTATTATGGTAGAACTTGATACAACTTGCGTGATTTTACGTTCAAGTGAAGCAAAAATAATACAAATTTCAAAAGAGTTTTAATGAAGGAAATCATCGTTGCTTTAGTAGGTCAGCCAAATGTCGGTAAAAGTTTATTAATTAACGCACTTTGCAAAGCTAATATGAAAGTTGGTAATTTTAGCGGTGTTACGGTTGAAAAGGCTGAGGCTAGATTAATTTATAAAAATTATGAGTTTAAATTTATAGATTTACCAGGAACTTATGCATTAGATGGTTATAGCGAAGAAGAAAAAATTACAAAAGATTTTTTAAAAAAGGGTAAATTTGATCTTGTAGTAAATGTGCTTGATTCTACAAATTTAGAGCGTAATTTGATTTTGAGTGCATCTTTAATAGAAGCTAAAATCAAAATGATTATGGCTTTAAATATGCAAGATGAAGCTAAAAATGAAGGTTTTAGTATAGATTTTAAAATTTTATCCCAACTTCTAAATACACCTTGTCTTGGCGTGTGCGCTAAAACTAAAGAAAATCTAAATGCACTTTTGGATTTAATCATTTCAACCTATGAAGCTAAATTTGAAGCTAAAGAGCGTGTTTATAGCGATATCATAGAAGAAGAACTTGCAAAAATAAGTGAATTTTTAAATCAAAATGAAATTACTTATTTAGATTTTTCTACAAAAGATTTAGCGATAGCTTTGCTTAAAAATGAAGTTAATATAGTCATTTCGTACGCTTTGAGAAAAATACTTGATGAAGCTTTAGAAAAAATTTATATGGCATATCATAGCAAAGATATGGAAAGTATTTTTAAAGAAGAGCTGATTGCTTTTGCAAATGGTATATGTGTTAAGGTTTTAAGCAAGAGTGTTAAGTATAAAAATCATACCAAAGAAATAGATTCTATTTTAATTAATAAATTTTTAGGAATTCCTATATTTTTGTTTTTTATGTGGGCTTTATTTCAACTAACCTTTACTTTAGGTCAAATCCCTATGGATTATATAGAAATGTTTTTTGCTAATTTAGGTGATATGGTAAAAAATAATATTAGCAATGAATTTATCGCTTCAGCCTTAGCTGATGGTGTTTTAGGTGGGGTTGGTGCGGTTATAACTTTTTTACCAAATATTATGATTTTATTTTTTGGTATAGCCTTGCTTGAAACAACTGGATATATGGCTAGGGTTGCATTTTTATTAGATGGAATTTTATACAAATTTGGCTTACATGGTAAAAGTTTTATCCCTTTAATCACGGGTTTTGGCTGTTCAGTACCTGCATTTATGGCTACAAGAACTTTAAAAAATAAAAAAGATAGATTATTAACTCTTTTTATTATTAATTTTATGAGTTGTGGCGCAAGACTTCCTGTATATGTGCTTTTTGTTGGAGTGTTTTTTCCTACTGATGTGGCGGGAAATTATCTTTTTGGGATTTATCTTTTGGGTGCGTTTTTGGGTTTGATTGCAGCTAAGATTTTAAGAATGAGCGCTTTCAGAGGACAAGATGAACCTTTTGTAATGGAAATGCCAAAATATAGAATGCCAAATTGGAATTTGGTATGGTTTATGGTGTTTAACAAAGCCAAAATGTATTTAAAAAAAGCAGGAACATTTATTTTGATAGCTTCTTTGCTTATTTGGTTTGCGAGTAATTTTCCTGCACAAGAAAATAATACTCAAGATGCTTTAACTCAAGAACTTCAGATAGAAAATAGTTATCTTGGACAATTTGGCAAAGCAATAGAGCCTATTTTTGCACCACTTGGCTTTGATTGGAAACTTAGTGTATCTTTGGTAAGTGGTTTAGCGGCTAAAGAAGTGATGATTTCTACTATGGGTGTGCTTTATTCTTTAGGTGATGAAGTTGATGAGACAAGTTTAAATTTACAAGAAGCCATAAAAGAAAACATCCCTTTTAGCACAGCAGTTGCTTTTATACTTTTTGTTATGATTTATAATCCTTGCTTTGCAGCAACTATAGTTTTTGCCAAAGAAGCAGGAAATAAAAAGTATGCATGGTATCTTTTTATATTTACATCTTTATGTGCATATTTGGTTGCTTTTGTAGGGATTAATATTGCTAAATTGATAATTTAATCATCTTTATGATGATTAAATTTCCATTTTTTGCTCTAAAGAGTGTTGCCAAAAGGCCGTTTCAAGTCTTATAGTAGTATAAAAAATTTCGTTTAATTTTTTAAATTTTTCTTCACTAATGCTATTTGCATAAGAATTAAAAAAGTCTTTAAATTCTTTAATTTCATCTTGAAATTCTTTACCTGCATAGGTTAAAATCCACTCTTTGTAAGGATGATTTTCTAAGCTTTTTTCATTAAGTCCTTTATAAATTTCTTCCCCTATATATGCATATCCTATAGCACAAGCACTCAAAGCACACAGCATATCCAAATAATCTCCATTTTGTCCCACACTTAGTAAGTATCTTGTATAAGCAATATTAGTTAAACTTTCATCTTTATAGTCAAGTTTTTCTACATCAATGCCTAGTTTTAAAATACTTCTGTGAAGTTTCAATTCTCCTTCTAAAGTGTAGTTTTGATTTTTAATAGCAAATTGAATTTCTTTAGCATTATTTGCATTTAAAGCAAGCAAAGCATAGCATTTTGCATAATTATTTAAAAAAATATAATCTTGTTTAAGATAAAACAAAAATGTATCTTTTTCTAAAGTACCATTTTGAAGTTTTTTTACAAATTCATGATGGATGTATTGTTCCCAAGTTTTTTTATTTTCTTTTATAAGTTTATCCAAAAGCATAAATTTCCTTTGCTAAAATTTAAGCTTTTATTTAAACACAGATAATTAAATTTTTCGTAATAATCTTTAATTTTTAACTTTTTAAACAAGAAATTTATTTTTTTATTGTAAAATGCGTTTTAATTTTTTAAACTAGGAGATAAAAATGGCAATTTTTGATGATGTAAAAAAAGTAGTTGTTGAGCAACTTAGTGTTGATGAAGATGCAGTTAAAATGGAATCTAAAATCATTGAAGATTTAGGTGCTGACTCTTTGGATGTTGTTGAATTAGTTATGGCTTTAGAAGAAAAATTTGATGTGGAAATTCCAGACAGTGATGCTGAAAAACTAGTAAAAATTGAAGATGTTGTTAATTATATAGAAAATCTTCAAAAATAATTTTAATTTTTAATAAGGAGTGCGGTTTGAAACGCGTTGTAGTAACAGGTATAGGAATGATCAATGCTCTTGGCTTAGACAAAGATAGCTCATTTAAAGCAATTTGTGATGGCAAAAGTGGCGTTGATAAAATCACTCTTTTTGATACCACTGATTTTCCAGTGCAAATTGCTGCTGAAGTAAAAAATTTTGATCCTTTAAGTGTCTGTGATGCTAAAGAGGTTAAAAAAATAGATCGTTTTATACAACTTGGTATTAAAGCAGCAAAAGAAGCTATGGAAGATGCTAAATTTGATGAAACTTTAAATAAAGAAGAATTTGGTGTAGTTTCAGCAGCTGGTATAGGTGGTTTACCAAATATAGAAAAAAATTCTGTTACTTGCGCACAGCGTGGACCACGCAAAATAACTCCTTTTTTCATACCATCAGCTTTAGTTAATATGCTTGGTGGGATTATTTCAATCGAGCATGGATTACAAGGACCAAATATCTCATGCGTAACTGCTTGTGCAGCAGGAACTCATGCTATAGGCGAAGCTTATAAAAGCATAGCTTTAGGCAATGCAGATAAAATGCTTGTAGTAGGCGCTGAAGCAGCTATTTGTGCTGTGGGTATAGGTGGCTTTGCTGCTATGAAAGCTCTTTCTACTAGAAATGATGATCCAGCTAAGGCTTCAAGACCATTTGACAAAGAAAGAGATGGTTTTGTAATGGGTGAGGGTGCTGGTGCTTTAGTGTTTGAAGAGTATGAGGCTGCTAAAAAGCGTGGAGCTAAAATTTATGCTGAGTTAGTAGGTTTTGGCGAAAGTGCGGACGCACATCATATCACTTCGCCTACTTTAGAAGGACCATTGCGTGCTATGAAAAAAGCCTTAAAAATGGCAGGAAATCCAAAAGTAGATTATATTAATGCACACGGAACTTCTACCCCGGTAAATGATAAAAACGAAACGGCAGCTATTAAAGAACTTTTCAAAGATCAAATTCCTTTAGTTAGTTCTACAAAAGGTCAAACAGGACATTGCTTAGGTGCTGCTGGAGCTATTGAAGCTGTTATTTCTTTAATGGCACTTGATCAAGGTATATTACCGCCAACTATCAATCAAATCGTAGCAGATGAAAATTGCGATCTTGACTATATACCAAATACTGCAAGAAAAAGCGAAGTTAATGTTGTAATGAGCAATTCTTTTGGTTTTGGTGGAACAAATGGTTGTGTGATCTTCAAAAAAGTAGATTAATATGGCTTCTTATTTAGATTTTGAAAAAAATATTCAGCAAATTGATGAGGATTTAGCAAATGCTAAAATCAAAGGCGATGATGAAGCAGTAAAAATTTTAGAAAAAAACCTTGAAAAAGAAACTCAAAAAGTTTATAAAAATTTAAGTGATTACCAACGCTTACAGCTTGCAAGACATCCTGATCGTCCTTATGCACTTGATTATATTCAAGCTATACTAAGTGATGCTTATGAAATTCATGGCGATCGTGCTTTTAGAGATGATCCTGCTATTGTGTGTTATGCAGGTTATATAGGTGGGAAAAAAATTATTGTTATAGGTGAGCAAAAAGGTAGAGGTACTAAAGATAAGCTTCATAGAAATTTTGGTATGCCTCATCCTGAAGGTTATAGAAAAGCTCTAAGAGTAGCAAAAATGGCTGAAAAATTTGACATACCGGTGTTATTTTTAGTGGATACTCCAGGTGCTTACCCAGGAGTGGGTGCTGAAGAGCGTGGTCAAAGTGAGGCTATAGCTAGAAATTTATACGAGTTAAGCGCCCTTAAAACAATCACTATAGCAGTAGTTATAGGTGAAGGTGGAAGTGGTGGTGCTTTGGCTATAGGAGTAGCTGATAAACTTGCTATGATGAAAAATTCAGTTTTTTCTGTGATTTCACCTGAGGGTTGTGCTGCTATTTTATGGAATGATCCATCAAAAAGTGAAGCTGCTACTAAGGCGATGAAAGTAACTGCTGATGATTTAAAAACTCAAGGTTTAATAGATGATGTTATCGAAGAGCCAATGAGTGGAGCTCATAGAGATAAAGAAAATGCGATTAAAAATTTAAGTGATTATGTCTTAAAAGCTATAGAAGAGTTAGAACAATACGATAAACGTGAATTAGCTGCATTAAGAATGCAAAAAATCTTTAAATTTGGAGCTTTTGCTGAATGATTTGCATTTTTATGCAAATTTCAACTTTTTTTAAAAAAACTATTGTATAATTACAACTTCAATTCAGTGGTTGGATAGCTCAGTCGGTAGAGCAGCAGACTGAAAATCTGCGTGTCGGCAGTTCGATTCTGCCTCTAACCACCATCTTCATTTTCTATTATAAAAATCATCTAATTCTTGAAGTTCATTTTCATTAAATCCTGCTTGAATTCTAGCTGTTTTGTTATATACTTTTCCTAAAAGATTGAATTCTTTATATTTGGCACAAAGATCCATATAATTGTCATTTTCATTTTTTGCATAATTCCACCAAAAATCTCCTTTGTTTACATGTTTAATCTCATCATTTAATATAATGGTAAAAATTTCACCAAATAAACTTTTTATAGGATGATTAGTTGTGTTTAATTTTTCTAAGACAAAAGGATTGGCATCAAGTCCTTTTGCTTCAAGTCCTCTATGCACTATGCCCATTCTATGAGCAAGATTATCTTTGGTTAAAAATAAGGCTTTTTCAAGATTATCATGAGCATAGAAATCTCCATATTTAAAACCAAGCTCATTTAAAGTTTTTTCTAAAAGTAAAAAATGCTTAATTTCCTCATCAGCTACCTCAAGCCAATCTTGATAAAATTTCAATGGCAAATTTTTAAATCTATAACTAGCATCTAAGGCCAAATTTATAGCACTATATTCTATATGTGCAACTGAATGTAATATTTTAGCTAAAGATAAAGTACTATTTGCTTCTTTTGGACGCCTTATTTTCATAGGATGAAGGATTTTAACTTGTGAGTTTTCATAAATGATCGCTTCATGGGAATGATTAAAATCATATAAATTAGCTTTAAAATTTTCATAAAATTCATTAAATAATTCAATCTTTTTGAAAATATCTTTATGATATAAAATTTTTTCTAATTCTTCAAAGAAATTTCTTTTCATTTTTAAACCTTGTTAAATATTATATAAGATAAAAAAGTATAATATAAAAATTTTGAAAATTTAAAAAGGTTTGCTAAAAATATGTTTAATGTCATACATGCTCTTTTTTTTAGAGAGTTAAAGACAAGATTTGGTATTAATAAATATTTGGGCTATTTTTGGGTAATCGGAGAGCCTATGATGGTAATCTTAGTGATTACTTCTATAATCACACTTATTAGAGAGTTTCGCCATCAAATCATGCCCGAGGGTGTTTCTATCTTTTTATTTTTAGCAGTAGGGATTATACCTTTTTTTATGTTTAGAAGTATTATTAATCAGCTTTTAAATGGCATTAGTTCTAATCTAACTTTATTTGCTTATAAGCCAGTAAAACCTATACATGTCTTTATTGCTAGGACTATGCTTGAGTTTTGCATTTATTTTACTATTTTTATTTGTGTGATGTTTTTAGCTGGATGGTTTTTGCATATGCAAGTTATACCTAAACACTTTTTAGAAGTGATGTTTTCACTTTTTTTACTTATAGTGTTTGGTTTTGCTATGGGAATGTGTTTTGCTATAGCAGGACATTTTGCGGAGCCTTTAAAAATGGCATTAGGTTATTTAAATGCTATTTTATATTGGACTTCTTTGGTGGTATTTCCTGTTTGGATAGTACCCAAACCTATTTTAGATATTTTATATTACAATCCACTTTTGCATATTATGGAGCTTTTAAAATATAATTTTTTTCAAAATTATCCATTACTTGATGATTATAATTATTATTACCCTATTGCATGTTTAAGTGTGATTTTGTTTTTAGGATTGTTTTTTTATTATTTTACTAGAGAAAAGTTGATAGCGGTACGATGATAAAATTAGTTAATTTAACCAAATCTTTTCCTTTACGCAATGGTGGAAGGCATTATGTTTTTAAAAACTTAAGTTTTGAATTCCCTGAAAATTGTAGTATAGGTTTAATGGGACGCAATGGTGCTGGAAAATCAACCTTAATGAAACTTTTAAGTGGTTCCTTGCTTCCTGATAGAGGTAAGATTATAACTAATAAAAAACTATCTTGGCCTCTAGGCTTAGCAGGTGCGTTTCAACACAGACTCTCAGCAAGGGACAATGCACGCTTTGTGGCTAGAGTATATGGTTACAAAGGAAAGGCTTTAGAAGAAAAGATTAAATTTGTTGAAGATTTTGCTGAGCTTGGTAAATTTTTTGATGAGCCTATGAATACTTACTCAGCAGGTATGAGTGCTAGAATATCTTTTGGTTTAAGCATGGCATTTGATTTTGATTATTATTTAATCGATGAAGCAGGTGCTGTGGGAGATCCTAAATTTAGAGAAAAAAGTTCTAAAATTTATAAAGAAAAATTAAGTCAGTCAAAAGTTATCATGGTTTCACACAATGTAGCTGAAATTAAACAATGGTGTGATAAAATTATATTCATGCAAGATGGACAAGCTACTATATATGATGATGTAGATGAGGGTATAGCGGTATATCAAGGAAAAATAAATGCAAAATGATTTATTAAAAAAGTTTAAAAATTTAAAGATACTTAATTCTTTTAAAATAGTATTGGTTTTAACAGCATTTGTTGTATTCTATTATGTTTTTATAGCAGCAAATCGCTATGTGAGTGAAAGTGTTTTAAGTGTGAAATCAACCACAGGAGATAGCGGAGCTATTACTGGAATTGCCGCATTTTTGACTAATAATTCTTTTTCAAGTGAGGATATTAATTATTTAAAATCTTATATTCATTCTTTAGATATGTTAAATATCTTAGAAGAAAAAGTTCAAATTCGTGAGTTATATCAAAAACAAAAACTTGATTTTTTTTATAGTATTTCTTCATCAGCCAATCAGGAAGAGTTTTTAAAGTATTATCAAAACCGTGTTAAAATTACTCAAGAAAACTCAGCTAATGGGCTTTTGCGTGTAGAAGTTGAAGGTTTTGATCCACAAAGTGCACATTTGATAGCTTCAACTATAGTTAAAGAAAGTGAAAAATTTATCAATGAAATTTCACACAAAGCCGCAAGAGATCAAATGCAATTTGCTGAAGAAGAACTTTTGCAGTTTAAAAAAAGATATCAAAAGGCTAAAGATGAGCTTTTAGCTTTTCAAAACAAATATGGAGTATTTGATCCACTCAAACAAGCAGAAGGGACCTTAAAACTCATAGCTGAACTTGAATCAAAAATAGCAGCCAAAGAAGCTGAGCTTTTAATGATGCAAAGTTATATAAACGATAATGCACCGCAAATTGTTACTATAAAAAGTGAAATCACAGCTTTAAAAAAACAACTTCAAAAAGAAAAATCCAAAGTTTCATCCCCAAAATCCTCTCAAAAACTCAACGATCTTGCAGCTAAATTCCAAGATCTAACCATAGAAGCAGGTTTTGCAGAAAGTGCTTACACAGCTGCATTAAAAGCTTATGAGAGTGCTAGGATAGAAGCTTTAAGAAAGATAAAGCAGGTGGTTATAGTGCAAAGTCCAAGTTTACCTCAAAGTGCTAAATACCCGGAAGCTTTGTATAATATACTCACAGCTTTTATGATTTTATCTTTGATTTATGGAATTGTTAAATTTATTAAAATGATTATAGAGGAGCATAGATACTAATGAGAAAGATATTTTTATTTTTACTTTTACCTTTGTTTTTATTTTCAGCGGTAGATGTTTCTCAAATCGCAAAAACACAAGCAGATAGTATAAAGCAAATTCGAGATAAAGAATTGTTACAAAGTGATTTAAATAAAACAGCAATTATGAATGCTAAAGTTTTTGGTGCACATTTGTTTAATGGAAACTTTACTAAATTTACCCAACATGTTTATAATCCTGATTATAAACTAGCAGTAGGCGATAGGATTAATGTAAAAATTTGGGGCGCAGTAGAGTTTATACAAACCTTAACAGTAGATTCTCAAGGAAATATTTTCATACCAAAAGTAGGTGCGATTAATCTTTTGGGTGTGAAAAATAGTGCTTTGGTACAAGTTATTACAAAAGCTATTAATAAAATTTATAAAAGCAATGTCTATGTATATGCAGATATGGATATTTATCAAAATGTATCAGTTTTTGTTACAGGAAATGTGAATCAACCAGGCCTTTATCAAGGATTAAGTTCAGATTCTATTATACAGTATTTAGATAAAGCAAGTGGAATTAATTTAGAATATGGTAGTTTTAGAGATATTCAAATTTTAAGAGATAATAAAGTCATTAAAAAGGTAGATTTATATGACTTTTTACTTAAAGGTCAGCTTGATCTTTTTCCTTTTAGAATGGGTGATGTGATCTTAGTGGGTAGTGTACAAAAGTATGTTTTTGTTGAAGGAGATGTGCAAAAGCCCTTTAGATTTGAGTTAAGTAATGATATTTTAAATTTAGAAGATATAGCCAAAGTTGCAGGAGCTAAACCTATAGTAACTAATGCTGTGGTAAAAAGCTATAGGGATGATCATAAATTACATGTGGATGCTTACAGCAAAAAGCAGTTTTTAGGTGTGAAATTATATAATGGCGATGAGATAGAATTTAGACCTGATTATACTGCGCAAAATATTAGTATTAGCATAGAAGGTGAGCATAGCGGTTTGCATTCAGTAGTGATAAAAAAAGGCACAACTTTAGCTGAACTTGCTAAAATGATTATAGTTAATGATCAATCAAACATTAACGCTTTACAGGTTTTTAGAAAAAGTGTAGCAGCTACCCAAAAACAACTTATTGAAGCCCAACTTAAAGAGCTTGAAACACTAGCTCTAACAAGCTCTTCGGTTAATGCTGAGCAAGCTAGTATTAGAGCTACTCAAGCTAAAACAATTTTAGAATTTATTGCGCGTGCAAAACAAGCTCAACCAAAAGGACAAATCGTTATAGACAATGTCAAAGCGTATAATTCTATAGTATTAGAAGAAGGTGATGTAGTAAATGTACCTAGTAAAAATAATCTTGTTTTAGTTCAAGGTGAAGTTTCTATACCGGGTGCGTTTGTGTATATGGATAAAGAAAAATTAAGATATTATATCAACCTAGCAGGTGGTTTTAGTGATAGAGCAGATGTATCAAGAGTTTTGGTAATCAATGCTAATGGTAAAGCAACTAAATACAGTGGTAGAAGTTCAGCAGATATCAAAGCGGGAGATTCTATTTTAGTTTTACCAAAAGTAGATAGTCAAAATCTCCAAATTTTTAGCATGCTAACACAAATTTTATATCAAATAGCTATTGCGACTAATGTAGTATTGAAAATGTAGGAATTTAGATGAGCCAAATAGATGCGATTAAAATAGCCAAAGAAGTTTTTGAGATAGAATCAAAAACGATTTTAGATTTATGCGATAATTTAGATGAAGATTTTAATAAAGCGGTTGAGTTGATTTTATCTAGTAAAGGTAGATGTGTAATAAGTGGTATGGGTAAATCAGGCCATATAGGGGCTAAGATAGCTGCGACCTTGGCTAGCACAGGTACTCCAAGTTTTTTTATGCATCCGGGTGAAGCATTACATGGAGATCTTGGTATGCTTACAAGTGAGGATGTGCTTTTGGCTATTTCAAATTCAGGAGAAACTGAAGAGGTCTTAAAACTCATACCTGTGATTAAAAAAAGAAAAATTCCTTTAATTGTCATGGTGGGAAATCAAAATTCTACTTTAGCTAAACAAGCAGATATTTTTATAAACATAGTAGTAAAAAAAGAAGCTTGCCCGCTTCAGCTTGCTCCAACTTCTTCTACTACGGCCACTTTAGCTATGGGTGATGCTATAGCAGTAGCTTTGATGAGAGCAAGGAATTTTAGACCTGATGATTTTGCTTTATTTCACCCAGGAGGAAGTTTAGGTAGAAAGCTTTTAACTAGGGTGGGTGATTTGATGGTGACAAGTAATCTACCTATAGTAAGCCCTGAGAGTGAATTTAATGAGTTAGTTGATGTGATGACTAGTGGCAAATTAGGACTTTGTGTAGTGCTTGAAAATGAGAAGCTAGTAGGAATCATCACAGATGGGGACTTAAGAAGAGCTTTAAGGGCAAACGGTAAGCCAAGATTTGATTTTAAAGCTAAAGAAATCATGAGCGATAGTCCAAAAACCATAGAAGCAAGTGCTATGGCAAGTGAAGCAGAAGAGCTCATGTTAAAACATAAAATCAAAGAAATAGTTGTCACTCAAGATGAAAAAATAGTAGGCGTTATACAACTTTATGCGATAGGTAATGTGTGAAGCTTTCCATTGTTATACCTTTTGGTTTAAGTAAGGAAAGAATTTATATCAAAGATCGTGTTATTCAAAAAGCATGTGAGTTTAAAAGTGATGATAGAGTTGAATATATTTTTGTTGAAGGGTATTCTTCTTTAGAAAATGATTTAAAGTGTATTATCGAAGAAAATGGGCATATTTATCATAAAGATGAAAGTCAAAAAGATTTTTTCTCCCAAGGAAAATGCCGCAACCTTGGTGCATCTTTTGCAAATTCAGATGTAGTGATGTTTTTAGATGTGGATTATTATTTATCACAACAATTTTTAGAGTATATTTTAGATCTTATTGATATCAAAGAAATATCCTTAAAACCAAATCATATTTTGTCTTTACCAGTTGTATTTTTAAATCAAAAGGGTAACGAGTTTATTTATACTCAAGATAAAAAATTATGGGACGGTTTGATAAAAAATGATTTAATTAGTGGGAAAAAAGAGTGGATCAAATTTTTTGCCCCAAGTTCTACCTCTAGTATAGTGATTAATAAGCATAAATTTTTAACGCTTGGTGGAAATGATGAGCAATTTATAGGCCACGGATATGAGGATTTTGATCTTTTGGCAAGAATTTTATACTCTTGTATTGATTTAGAACAAATACCAGTTAATTTAAACTATGATGCAAGAAATTGGAATTTTAAAAGTTTTGAAGGCTTTAGAGCTTGGTTTGCTTTACTTGGATATGAAGCAAGTTTTCATGGGATATATTTATATCATTTTCATCATGATGAACCAAATCAAAATGGTTACATGGATAATAAACATAAAAATCATCAAAGATTTTATAATCATATATCAAATATTAAATCACATTCTATAAAGCATTTATGCGATAAAAGTGTTTACCGAGATAATGTTTTATTTATTCATTCCAAGGAAATATTATATTCCATAAAAGAAATACTACCTTATATAGGCAATATTATATATATAAATGAAGATAATTTAATTTACAAAAGCCAAAAAGAACTCGAAAGTATAATCACGGAAAAACAAATTCATAAAGTTTTGCTTTTAAATGAGTGCATTAAAAATAAAAATCTATTGGATTTTTTTCAAAAGCTAGATTTGGATATTGTTTATTTTGAAAAAGGAATTTTACCTGAGTCATATTTGATAACTAGTAACAAAAATAAAATGTTAGAATTTGATAAAACTTTATATCAAGATGAAATAACACAAGCAAGATTGTATTTAAAAAGTTTATCAAAAGAAGACAATGATAAAATTTTAAATTTTATGGTAGAAAAAAATATAGATAAAAATGATTTAGATTTTTTTGTAAATTTTTTAATTAATGATTTATACTGTTTTGGTAAAAAAGAACAAGAAATTATAAAATTTTATAAGATAAATCTAGAAAATAAAAAAATATTTTTTAAAGATATTCAAAAAAGCAAATATAGTTTAAATTCTTTGATTTATAAGCCTTTTATATATGAGATTTCATCATTTTCATTTATAAAAATATTTAATAAATATATAGGCTTAAAGCTTGTGCAAACTAAAATTTCTCATACGAAATTTTATCGTTTATTTCAAAAATTTTTTTATAACCCAAAAGCGTTTTTTGATGATTCTAAATTTTTAAA
>NZ_JAKMRA010000042.1:0-536 GCF_025771865.1 Campylobacter sp. IFREMER_LSEM_CL2090 | reverse complement strand
ACCTATTATAGAAGTAACATTTTTAATCTCTTCACTTTGAGCAATAACTTCACTAGTTTTATGAGATACATTTTGCATAGAAGAAGTAATCTCTTCTAATGCTGCTGCTGTTTCTTCTAAAGAAGAAGCTTGAGAAGATGAAGAATCTGTTAAGTCTTTAACAGCACTTTGTAATTTACCACTCTCATCTGCTAATAAAGAAGCAAATTCAGATGATTGTCTTAGCATAGCTACTATTTCTTGACCTAATACATTAGTAGTTACTTCAACTCCACCTTTAGCATTTTTAACTTCAGTAGTAAAGTCTAATGCCTTATAGCTATCAAATACTCTATTGATTTCATTCATATTAGAACCAACTTTTGCTTGTAATACATCAAGCATATCATTTAATACATTTTTTAATTCTATTAATTGAGGATTAGCAGGAATTGCTGTTATTCTTGCTGTTAGATTACCACCTTCTATTTCTTTAGCTGTATCAACTGATTGTTCTACTGCTTTAGCATCTTGTTCTAATGCATTTTTAGTTTTAG
>NZ_JAKMRA010000041.1:0-584 GCF_025771865.1 Campylobacter sp. IFREMER_LSEM_CL2090 | reverse complement strand
GGAAATAATAATTAGTGCAGGTATAGCTAAGAATACCCATGATAATTATACTCATATAAATAATTTAAATATAGATGAGTATAAAAACAACTCTACTATCATCATAGCAGCTTCTGGTGTATATAGTGAAAATGATAAAAGCTATAATAATACTTTATACTTAAGTGGTAATACTAATATTTTTAACAATACTAATATAGAAGTATTAGCAGGAAGTTTTTTACAAACTAAAAAAGACAATAACTTTGTATCAAAAGTTCTAACACATAAAAATGGTACTAATAATCATTTAGTATTAAATACAAATATAAAAGCAAATACTATTAATAATTTTGATCATTATAGCTTTATCTTAAAAGATGATACTAAAGCTTATTTAAGTACTAAAGAAGTGATTAATCTTTCTAAAGATAGTTCTATTAATGTATATACAAACAATAATGTAAAAAATAAAAGCATTATTCTAATGCAAAGTGAAAAAGGCTTTGTAGATACAAACAATAAACACTTAAATCAAAAAGACTTACAAAGCTTATTAGAAACTATCACTAAAAACAATCAAAGCTTACATAAAAATATTAAAG
>NZ_JAKMRA010000040.1:0-584 GCF_025771865.1 Campylobacter sp. IFREMER_LSEM_CL2090 | reverse complement strand
TGAAGTAGTAATTAGTGCAGGTATAGCCAAGAATACTCATGATAATTATACTCATATAAATAATTTAAATATAGATGAGTATAAAAACAACAAAGCTATATTTATAAGCGCTTCTGGAGTATATAGTGAAAATGATAAAAGCTATAATAATACCTTATATCTAAGCGGTAATACTAATATTTTTAACAATACCAATATAGAAGTATTAGCAGGAAGTTTTTTACAAACTAAAAAAGATAATAACTTTGTATCAAAAGCACTAATGCATAAAAATGGTACTAATAATCATTTAGTATTAAATACAAATATAAAAGCAAATACTATTAATAACTTTGATCATTATAGCTTTATCTTAAAAGATGATACTAAAGCTTATTTAAATGCTAAAGAAGTGATTCATCTTTCTAAAGATAGTTCTATTAATGTATATACTAACAATAATGTAAAAAATAAAAGCTTTATTTTAATGCAAAGTGAAAAAGGCTTTGTAGATGCAAATAATAAACACTTAAATCAAAAAGACTTACAAAGCTTATTAGAAACTATCACTAAAAATAATCAAAGCTTACATAAAAATATTAAAA